>JASFZA010000053.1:0-7945 GCA_045046715.1 Candidatus Izemoplasma sp. | reverse complement strand
ATTAGCTTTAAAGCTAATTATTGTATCGTTAATCCCAACTCCATCAACCGTTGGTGTTGTAACACGGTCTAACTCATCAACGTACCAAACAATTAATCCTAGATGATTTTCAAAATCTTTACCAATTGTATTTAGTACTGTCATAACGTTTTCTTTATTTTCATAAAGCGTTGTAAATGCAACAGCGTCGGTTATTTCAATTGTTTCAATTGGCACAATTGGTTCAATCATTGTAAAGTCATCAAAATTAGTTCCGGGGTCTTCCATAACTACAAGTTTAGGATTTTCCATTGTAAGAACCGGTCTTAAATCGGTAAATTCAGTGTTAAATGTCGTTCCTGATATTGCTGCATTTAGTTTTAATGTTAAATAACTATTTAACTCTCCACTAAATGTATTCATATTGTCATTATAAATAATTAACGCGGTATCGTACTCATCTTTAAGTGCATCATATTCAGCATTAAGAGAAGCGTAAGTAACCACGTCTTCTTCAAACTGTGCATAATCTGTATTATATTGCGTTAAAGTTGTATTATATTCTAACAAGTCTTGATCATATGTTTCAACAGCTGCTAAGTAACCACTAGTGATTGCTTGATTATCCTTTAGTACAGAATCAAACAAACTTTCAATAGTATATAACTCTTCATATAAGAAAGTTCCATCTTCTTTAATTAGTAAAACACGCGAAATCCCAATAAAGTTAAATCCCGATAAAGTTTCACCAAAGTAATTATTATATTCGTCATTTAATCGTATTTTAGATTCTTCACTTAAATTAACGTAAACTTCAGTCATAAAGTCATACTCAAGTGAGCCATCACCAATATATTTTAATTGATATTCGTAAATTGCTTCATTATAATAATTTTCAATTCCATCAACACTCATTAATTGTTGAAAGTCTTCCGCTTTATCAGCTAAAGATTTCATTGGTACAGCTTTCTCAGCTGTACGAGCAATTCTTGAGAATGGTGGTGGATGTTCTAAAACAAAGTTTGTAATATTTGCTTCTTCGCCAACAAAGTTAAGCGAAAAAACCGGTAAAATAATGAAATATATTAAGACATACCCATTTATAAGCGCAAATGCTGCACCTAGATAATTGTTTCTTCTTCCTAGTTTTGCACGCATATTTTCATTTAAAATATACTTTTTTGCATAAATTGAAAGAATAAAAATTGAAACAAAGATTAATGTGTACGTAATAAAATATGCCACAATCATACCGAGGGTATATTTTAGGATACCAAAGTAAGTATCAAATAATTCAAAGATAAATGTATCAGTAAGAGGAACGTATAAATAACCTGTTATATATTTTCCTAGATAATAAATTATCATGAACGGCAAAATAAGGTTAATTGATAACCTTATTTGTTTATGTCCACCTGAAAAGTATCCATATAATATATATGATGCAAATATGAGAACTAAAATGTAATCAAAATTAAAGTCGTAAGCAATAGTTGGAATCATTTTTATTCCTCCCCTCATATCTACTTTGAGAAAAACCCTTTTTAATAAGGGTTTTTCTTTAGCTATTAATTATTAATAATATTTCTATTCATCTGGAGTGAATAAACCTTCGTAGTCATCGAATATTGCTGGGTCAATTAGATTCTCAAATTCTTGTAAGAACGCTTCTTGAGTTGCAGCATCTAGTTGATCGAATGATTCAAATAGTGTTTCAATATCTTCTGCAGTTACATCTTGTTCAGGATCTCCTAATGCATTTTGTAAATCAATAACGTTGTTGTAAACATCTTGTTCAGGTCCTGGATTTACAGTATCTAGTAAGTCTTCTAAACCATCGATTAATTCTTGAGATTGAAGAACAGCTTCCAGTTCAGCACCAACAGCAGCTAATGCATCTTGGAGTGCTTGATCAGTCGGTTGCATATCAATTACTAAGGCACCATCGATTAAACTAATACCGGTAACTTCGATAACACCTTCGTTAGTTCCGCCTGTCATAGTTTCAGTTAATCCAACAGCCGAAATAGTAAATGTATTATCCGCATTGAATGTTCCAATTTCCATTTCACCTTGTTGAACGAATAAATCTAAGAATACATCTAAGTCTTCTAATAATAAGAAGTCTTGAGGAGTATCTCCTTCGTCGTAACCAAAGTTAATATTATTGAATTCAAATATAAGTTCATCAGTTACACCATCAGGAGTAACGTTTTCTGCTCTAATATTTAAAATTGATTTAATCCCTGAAATTTCAAATAATGCTTTCACATCAATACCATCAGCATCAATTTCAAACCACATAGCATTTAATCCGATGTTAACTTCTTTTTCAACACCATCAATTGTATACGTTTTTGTTGTTCTTGTTTCAGCAAATCCATCTGCTTCATAATATATTAATTTATTAAACATTTCTTCTGATAAGATAAATCCATCATTAGTTAATGCACTATTAAACATATAAGCAGTAAATCTGTCTTCTAAGTAAGCTTGTGGATCAAATAGTGTTGCATTGAATCCATTTACATCATGCATATCATATAAGTAATCTGGGATATCAGTTTCTGCATCATTTCTAAATCTAGATACACCAGCACTTATCGCCCATTCTTCATCAGCAAATTCAAAGAATAATAATCTTTCATCGAAAATAATTGCTAATAACTCTTGCGCTACTTGAATACCAGTTTCTGTTTCTTCACCAGGAT
Organism: Candidatus Izemoplasma sp.; assembly: GCA_045046715.1. Classification (GTDB taxonomy): domain Bacteria; phylum Bacillota_I; class Bacilli_A; order Izemoplasmatales; family Izemoplasmataceae; genus JASFZA01. The sequence goes on along the minus strand of JASFZA010000053.1, from coordinate 5,255 downwards.
CAACTTCTCCTATTTCATCTATTATTTCATCTTTAGTAACAGTATATTTCATATCATCAATAACAAAGTCACCAATTGGTAAATCATCTAAGTTAGATTCTAAATCTAAATCTGGAAATTGATCATCAATGATTCCATAAATACTAACGAATAATGATTTTGGTAAAGGTAAGTTTCCTAACTTAACTTTTTCAAATTCAACAGTATAATCATCTAAAGTATCTGAAACTAAAAATTGAATAGCGACAACTGTTTTATAAGTAAACCCATCATTAAGTTGCACTTCAATTAAAGTTTTAAAGATAATTCTACCATAATCAACATTGTCGATTGTAGTAGCTTCAAGTTCTACCCAAGCTCCAACAAGACGAATGCTTATATCAAATCCCTCAATTGGTACTGGTTCAGAAACGATATAGTTACAAGCATCGTCATCACACCCAGCAGTAGGCATATAATCAGGATTTGTTTCCAAGATTGCTTGGAATATTGCTGTATTAATTATATCTTCATGTAACCCGAGTTCTAAATCAGCAGTCGTTCCATCTTCAACATCGCTGATCGAATTATCAAGTTCAATCAATAACATTTCTTCGGCATCTGCACCATCAAAGTATAATCTTTCTGCCATTTCAGTAAAAGCAGTATCTTCTGATGCGTCATACATAATTCCAGCGATTAAAGCCGGCGTTCCTAATACTACAAAAATTGGTACAAATAATACTAATAATAATTTTTTCATTTTTGTTCCTCCATTTCGATTTCTACGTTATATAAATAGTATAAAGAAAATATGTGGATATTTTATGAATTTAATATTTAAATCTTATGAAAATGGATTGAAAGTTATAATATACGAATATTCTTCCAAATCTAACGTCCCAGTACTAACACTATTTTCAATTTCAGTAGTATCAAGTCTCGCGAAGATATTATCTAAAATACTCATAGATAATCCCTTATCATTTATATTATAAGACTCAAGCGTTAATGATATCTCAAGACCTGTAATCGAAATGCCAATTTCTAAATCAAAATTAAATTCCATTATTGTATTAAATCCCAGAAGTTTCTCTGTTCCATAACTTACATAAATAACTAATTGATCATCTTCATTTAGTTCAGCCCATAAATAATTTACATAATAAAAGTCTTCATAAATTATAAAATTACATTCAACTGTATCACAATCACCAAGCGGATCATAACTAACATTAACATTATCTCTAATTGAATCAAGAATAACTAAATTAATAATCTCTTCAATTGGCGTAAAATCATCAGTTGCAGCTGAGGCAAAGACCTCAAGTAATTTAGCATTTAATACCGTTCCTAAATCAGAATCTTCTTCATAGACATTAGTTGGTAAATCAGAATCCAATGCATCAACACTAATAACACCTATAGCCACAAATCCTAACCCTGCTACAATTACCGTTAAAATAAGTAATCTCTTTAACCATTTCATAAAAACGCCTCCTAGCTTAAATTTATCCGACTGTATCCATTTAAATTCATACTATCTGTTTTTTTATATTTTTTATACTGATAATATCCAGCAACACCAATCATTGCTGCATTATCTGTACAATACTTAAATTCAGGTACAACAATCTTAACCCCTTTAATTCGTTCATCAATTTTCTTTCTTAAACCTTTATTAGCAGCAACACCGCCTGCTATCATAAACATCTTAGCGTCGTACTCTTCAATCGCCTTAATGCTTTTATTCACAAGAACATCACTAACAGCCTCTTGAAAACTTGCAGCTAAATCAGCTTTATTTAATTCTTCATTTCGTTGTTTTAAATTATGAACAAGATTTATAACGTGTGATTTAATTCCCGAAAAACTGAATTGATATCCCGGTAATTTATTTAAATCAGGCATTTTATAAGTTGGTTTACCCGTAAAAGCAAGTTTATCAACAAGCGGACCACCAGGGTAGCCTAAACCAATCGTTCTTGCTACTTTATCATAAGCCTCACCAATAGCGTCATCAGTTGTTTCACCAAGCTTTTGGAAATCATAATGTTCTTCCATTAAAATAAGTTCCGTATGTCCCCCACTTACAACTAAACATATAAGTGGAAATTCTAAATCTTTACTTATTGCATTGGCATATATATGCCCAGCAATATGGTGAACTCCAACAATATCAATATCATTAGCAAAAGCAAATGCTTTAGCCGCATTAACCCCAATTAATAAACTCCCAATTAAACCAGGACCTTTAGTAACAGCTACTAAATCAATTTCATCTTTTTCAATTCTTGCTTTAACTAACGCTTCCTCAAATACATAAGTAATTCCTTTAATATGTTCCCGTGAAGCAATTTCAGGAACAACTCCTCCATATTCTTTATGAATATCAATTTGTGATAAAACAATATTACTTAAAATCTCTTTCCCGTTCTTAACAAGACTAACACTCGTTTCATCACAACTACTTTCGACACTTAATACAATCATTTTGAACCTCCAACATCTAATACCATTAAATAGGCATCTTCTTTATTTTCATAATAATTCTTACGAATAGTTCCAACGTAAAAGCCAAAACCTTTATAAAAACTAATCGCAATACTATTACTAACTCTAACTTCTAAACTCAATTTTTCAATTGCGTTATCAACGCATAATTTTATTACTTCTGTAAGTAACGCTTTCCCAATTCCTTGATTGCGATATTCTTCTATCGTAATCAAATTTAAAATTTCGGCGTTAGGAATAGTTAACCACGAACCAATATACCCAACTCGTTTACCCGCAAAATAAGCAACATAGTAAAATGCTAAGTCATTATATAATATCTCATTATACAACGTTTTAATCCCCAAACTCTTCCCAAACACTTTAACTTCTTCGTTGTAAACAAATTCAATATCACTCATATCCATTTTAGATATTATTAAACTCATTATTAATCACCTCTATGCTGAATCTCCTGTTGGTATTTCATCAATTGGTTCCTCTTCAATAATGTCATCTTCAATAATTACTTCTTCTGCAACCCCGATTTTACTAAACAATTCAATAACCGCATTTATCTCAAGTTCATAAACAATTTCAAAATTATCAATTAGCACCCCTGCTTCAAGTAACTCATCAAAATCTAAAAGATTAATTGTACTACTTAAACCAAGAATATCATTAATCGCTTCTTCGTTATCTTGAGTTTTAAGTAGTAACTGTTCATAAATAGTCATTTCATACCCATAATTACTATAACTATCTACAAAGCCGTTACGGTCATAATTAAAAACAATATTGTAAACCCCAATTAATTCATTAGTATGTTTAAGTTGTTTTACTTCTCTAAACTTTTCAATTGATCCCTCATCATAAACAACAATGTTAATAATTGTACTTTTAGAAACATCAATCGTATCCTCAAGCCCATAGCTTCTCGCAAATGAACTAGTTTTTATTTCATTATAACGATCAACCTCTTGATATTCACAATCTATTCGATCAAATTTGAACGTTGTGCTTCCTATTTCAATATTAATCGGAACTAAAATATCATTATGATCAACACAAGTTGATCGCGGACTAACAAAGATATCCCCCGTAAATCCTTCAACAGTCATCTCATAATCAATTGTTGGATCAAAATAAATAATATCCTCAATCTCAAGTAAACGATCAATATTAATCTCAACTAATTTTCCATCTTCATTTGTTTTATATTCAATAATAATCTTACCATCGTCACTAATAAAGTAATCATCTTTTCTAGTATCAAAATTATACGCCGTTTCATCACTACCACAACCACTTAATGTTACGACAAAGAATAGTGTTAATAATATAATAAATTTTTTCATTAGTTAAACATCCCCAATCGACTTAGAGTATCATTGATGATATCTAAAATATCACCAACAATTTTTAGTCTAACATCTTTAATAATTTCATGATCACGACCAAGCGCATCAACCGTATCATCACTCCATATGTTATTAACCTCTTCATCCAAATAGTCTTCTTTTAACTCCAGAAGATTAATCGATTGATTTGTTAAAACATAACGTTCGATCGCCGCAACTTCATTAAAGAAGTCTGAGTTATCAGAAAATAGATTACCACTTTGTTTTAATGACATCGGTAATGAAGAAACAATATATTTCTCCCATACCTCATAAAAGAAATTATAAGCTATTGTTTCAACAAAGATAATTGTTTCAAATGTATTAACGTAAAAATCAGCATTTTTAAATAACGTTGTATTCATATTTTCAATTGGACTTGTTGTCATAATATCGTAAGTTTCTAAATCGGTATACCCATAGCGATTAAATTCATATTGATCAAATGTACAATACCCGTTATCACGAACATTATAAAAGTAAGTATCATTTCCAATTCTAATAAATCTTGGAATTGAATCAATTTCTGTTATTCCACAGCTTTCTAATTCCTCGGTAGTAACGGCACTGTTTAATATAACTTCTTCATCTAGATTAGTCATATCAAAAGATGTATATTCAAGCGCTTCAAAGAAAGTCATAATCTGATCAATCTGAAAAACATCAAGAACACCAATTGAGTTAGTATGATACCCGGTAATTAAATTACCACTAACAATATATCCTGTTCGATCTTTATCATAATTACCACGGTCTAATATACTACAACCTGATAAAAATACAACAAGTAAAACTACTAGTAATATTTTTTTCATAATGTGCCTCCTATCCGTTTGTAAATCCAACAGTAAGTACATCTGCTTGGGCAGATGTATCTGCGTCGATTTCTATTTCTAGTATAACAGCAGCATCTATTTCTCCATCATTAATCGTTAAATTAGGATTATTTAATGTTGCTTGAATGGAATCTCTAATATCTTGAACAAACTGTTCACTGTTATCAAGAATCAATTGTTCGTCTGTTGTTCCTTCACCAGTTAAGTAAGCATCGTAGTAATAAAGCATATCGCCATAAACTTGCGTATCGATGTCTTCATTAAGTTCCGCATCTAGTGTATGGACAAAGTAACTATTAGCTCTAAATATTGCGAGAACGTCAACCACTTCACTAGCTCTTAAAGCGTCATAACGAATTTTATCAATTGCTTCTTCTGCAGTTAAATCATTATACTCGATATCATAATAATAGTCGTATATATCGTTATTAATAATCGGACTAATCAATGTAATATTTGAACCAGATAATGTATTGATTATCTGTTCAATATTTACATTTGATAAAGTATTAACTTCAATCGTATTAGTACTAGCTATTAAGCTTGG
>JASFZA010000052.1:0-5276 GCA_045046715.1 Candidatus Izemoplasma sp. | reverse complement strand
ACGCGTTCAGCAATACGCATATATCCATCATAACTATATAAGCTAGACTCAGTAAATGCTGGAGTATCCCAGTTCATATCATAATATGCATCAACTGATACTTGCGTGCTACTATGTGATATTTGTAATACTATTTCACTGATTGTTTCAGTTTCACTAATAAATTGCTCTTTGATAATTGTTGAATCACCAATCGGATCATCAATATTATCAATTCCACTTTCGTAAAGTCGATATTTAGAGTAATCTAGATCATTAAATTCAAAGTGACTGAGCGAATCTATGAATTCTGCAGAATACGCAATGTATTCTGCTTCTTTAACAATCGATTCAAATGATGAACCAATTGTATTTTTAACTTCTCTGTGGTAACTGTAAAACACTGCTTTATTTTCACCACTTTTTGTATAAGTAATATATTCCGATAATTTAATATCAAATAATGTTATATCATGATTGTCATTATACTCAATCGTTATATTTGATAAACTCGTAAGTGTGACATCACCATCAACATTGTTAAGGACAATCCCGCGACTCGTAATCGCTTCAAAGTTTTTACTGCCAATTGCATCTTGGTTTACTTCAAAAATAAGTTGATCATTATTTTGCGTTATTATAGCCAAATCAGGACAGACACCTGTGTAAAAACTTTCGTAAATAATATTATTATATTGATCATAATATTCACAACGACGTTGGTACAATGTATCCTTTTTTTGAATATAGATTAATTGTGAACCACCAATTAAGATAATTACTAGAAAAAATACTGCTACTCGACTAAATATAATTATATTTTGTTTACTCTCAGTTAACTTTTTATTTAATAATTTATTAGTAAACCAATCAATTATTAAATACGCGATAAAAACTATTAATGTAAATAGCGCAATGTTACTTAAAATATAAGGCAGCCCAATAAATCTACCACCGTATAAAAAGATCATGTTGATAAACGATAATCCGTAAAAGATTATTATTTTTATTTCTTTTTTCATTTTTCTCCCTTTCTTTTTATAAGACTTAAATCTTTAAAAAGAAAGGTTTAACATCTGAATACACATAGTTGTTTATACCGAGGTGTTGTTTTATTATTAATCCTTTTAGATAGCTTTTGAATATACCCTTTTGGATTACTAATCCAAAATGACGGAACTCTAAAAGTGATTTTCACAACAAACAACATAGGTAAGTAAAATAGTCCAAATATAACAATAAACAGTATCACTGTACTACTAATAATGATTCCGATAGTATCTTTAGGTGTTACTGAGGATACTATATGTTCTTTATCCATGAAAAGCATCGTAAAAACTAATAAACTTACTAAAAACAAACTAATCATTAGCTGATTACTTCTTTTAAGTTTTTGATTAAGTGTCATCGTTTCACCCGCTTTCATCAGACGATTATTATACCTTGTTTCCATTAGAGCGATTATAACTCAAAGGGACTTTTATTATTTTAAACTTCTAATCAACATTAATTACTTTCAGAAGTAATTAATAACACAGTACTTTGTGTTACTGTATCAAAACTAACAATATACATCACAGACTCACCAACGTATAACTCATCAATGCTATATCCAATGTTATATTGGTAAAGCGTATTATATTCCCCTATTTCACTAATATAGATTAACCCGTTTGCTTGGCCTACGTACATTAGATTATTATCAATATCAAAATAGATAGTTCTAAATTCAAACTCAAGATCTCCCGCATAAGATAACTCAGTATTAACAAAATCACCATAGTGGAAATATAAACCATTCGTTGTAAAGATATAGTCTTTTTCCGGTGATATAAATAAGCTATCACCAATATTATAATCACCATGATATGGAGTTTCTGTTTGTTCTAAACAGCTTGTTCCATCAATCACAAACTTTTCAATATCTCTTATTGAAAGATTTGTGATTGAATAAATATTACCAGTACTTTCTTCAAGGTAGAGTAGAGTTTTTTCTCTTAACCCACAAGAAGATCCGACGTAAACTCCAGTACTTGCGTCAAACACTTCAAGCGTTACCCATTGCGCAGATCCCGGCGCAATATAAATTAATCCATCCTTAACAATAATTCCATATGGATCAACGTCGATTTCAAATAAATCAATCAACGTAAAGTCAGCCGTATTAATAACCGCTATTTTACCAACTTGTTCATCTTCCCACCAATAAGAACTATGTTCATCCATTACGATATTGACATATAATGTGCCACCATCTAAAAACATATTCTCAGGCATATAAGTAAATACGATTTCTTTAGTTTCTTTTGTAATATAGTTATAGCTATACACTCGTTTAGTTAAAACACTAGTATAAAATATTTGATTTGTACTTTCATCAATTATTACGTCTGAAGCACTAACACCAAAATCGACTCTTTCATAGTTAATCCCAGTCGTTGTTAATACGACTGTGATTAATTCCGACTTTGTTGTAGTATTACCTTCATTGTCTGTTGCAAGGTAAATCACTTCATACACACCCATTACACTACTATCAACATTATTAACTAAGACCTCACAAGTTGGATTAGGATCAAAATTATCAACAGCTGTACAGCCACTTGGTGTATATTCTTCACCTAAAACAATTGTATTATTCCCACTATTGATTGTAATTGTCGGACCACTATTATCACCAACACCAATTGTTAATATTAATTTAAATGTATATGAAGTGTCATATATACTTGTAGCTACGTATTCTATTGTATATACCCCAAAATTACTGATGTCATATTCACCAGATAGATACTCTAATGTAATATAGTTACCAAAACTACTTGTGACATATTCAAGCGGATTAAAAGTATCGTTGATATTTAAATTCTTAAATAAAGATACTTCATAATCATCCCCAGCAACTTGTTGGTCTACTATCTCAATAAAATTATCAGTAATATTGATTAATACATCATCACCACCTAATAATCTCAGCCATGGATCAGTTATCTGATATTCACTTGGTGAACGATATTCATTCACATCAGTTAATAGAAATGAATAATCAATACTTCCATCTAATAAAACAGCAGTTAAAATATTCCCAAATAAGTAGAATCTTAAATCTGAATTATAATCAAATGCCATCGCATCAAATTCTATTCCTGAATACTCGACTACGCGAGCGTCACTAAAGAAATCTGGAGAGAGTGTAATAATATTCCCCTTAATTTCATAAATAGAAAGTCCATCAGGAGCCATAGTTAAATTATTTTTAAAATAATCATCAGTCCCGCTACTCACCCCAACAAACAGTCCAGAGCTTAATTTGTAAACAGTAATATTTTGATACGTTGTTCCCATTTCAATATAATATAAATGATTAGTTGCATCACTAAATAATAATTGTCCATTTGCATAAGCGCTTACTGAGTCAATCGCTTGACCAGTAACGCCATTAAAAGATCTAATTTCGGTACTTTGTCCTGAACCAGATGAAATATAGACATAGCCTTCTTCATCAACAACAATATCCCATGGATCAAAGAAGATATTAAAATGGTTATGGATTGAAAAATTAGTAGTATCAATTTCAGCAAATGCTCCTTCATAAGGACCAAATCTGTATCGGCTATGGACGCCCATTCTTAAAGTTACATATAGTAAATCATCTTTTAAATACAAATGTTCCGGAACACCGTCAAAAATCATTTCACTATATTCCTTTGTTTCAAAATTATATTTGTATAATGTATGATCATTTTCAAGAGTATAATACAAAGTATTGTTTTCATTGTCTAATACGATATCTAATATTTTTGTATCAATAAAGATATATTCTCGATTCATCGATTGAAATTCACCATAAATAACTTCAATCGGGATTTCGAATGAAAAACTTTTATAATCAAACTCATGTTCAGTTAAGATAGCATTTTGAACTACAACATCATTACTGTCACTAGCTAAATTGATCAATCCATATCCAGATTGATCGATTAAATATTGAATTAACATCGTGTAATCATATTCTACTTCTGTAATATATGATGTATCCTTATTCATTTTTACAGTTAATTTAACTTTATCAACATTATCTGCTAGAAGACTTCTAAATTCATTACTTGAAATATCATAAATTTCTAAGAACCCAATTCCTTCAATAATCGGTAATGCTATATTATAATCAAAATTATCATTAGTTAAGGGAATTTCAATTGTTACTATATCGCCTTCAACGTGTGTCGCATCAATAGTTTCAATCCCATTTAATAAATCTCCATAATACATTTCACCAATATAATACGTACTATTAATATAGTCATTAAAAGGAACTTCTTCATAAATAAACTTATAATCAGATTCAATTGAAGAAGTAAAAATATTGACATACGCTGGTCCAATCGTTAAATATCCTTCGATGTAATCACTTTGTCCTCCAAATTCAACATCTGTTCTACCGTGGAATAAATTTGCCCCAGTCTTAACATCAATGAAATATTTTATTGATGTATTATCAAGATACGTTTGATTTACTCCATCAGAACTAATTTCAATCTTATTAATGTATTCCATCTGCAGATAATACGCTTCATCCAATTTTACTAATGCTCTTTTTAAAGTAGTAGAATAATCTGCGGCAGCTCTTTCTATAACTTCAATAACAAAAACTTTTAAATAGACTTTCCCATCTAAATCAATTATTTCCATCTCTACCTTGTAAAAGCCGATAGTATTAAATATTTCACCCTCTGGTAGATTAGTTGTGATTTCATAGCTTTCAATCGCTAAGAAATCAACAAATTGATAATGATATTTAAAATTAGGAACAGCGTCTCCTACTTCAAACTCAGTATCCATAGTATCTCTAATTAAAACTAGATGATCACTATCACTATTTTTATAACTATCGTCACCAAAAAAACTACACCCTGAAAGTGTAAAAATAAATAATCCAATTAATCCTAATTTAAGTAGCTTCATAATCTATTCCCCTTTTATCTTCAAATAAAAATATATCTTAAGCAGCCGCTTGAGATATATTTTTTTCTCCCCATGCATAACTATCTACTTAAAATTATATAATATTCACTGAAATTTAAAAAGGAAAATCGAAGGATTTTATTTATTAACTTTATTAATAGTAACAGTATATTTTTTTTAATCATTAGTCAGTTTAAAATCTTTATGTATCCTAATGTCTTCCGTGATATAATAAGGTGAACACTCCCCCACTTAATTGTACACAATTTGATAAGGGGCTTCTTAGGTTGTGCGAGCTACTGCTCGCAAGTTTACTAAGCTAACGAGGCTGT
>JASFZA010000051.1:0-26007 GCA_045046715.1 Candidatus Izemoplasma sp. | reverse complement strand
CCTTTTTCAAGAGATGTTTTACTAAATTCAGCTTGTAAAGCTAATATTTGTTTTTTCTTTATTTGATTTTTTTCAGCTTCAACAATGTATACATTCGGATGGGTAAAATGATTAATTCTCTTGCAACTGTGGCAAACTCCACATGGTTTTTCATCTGCTTTACAAAGCAACATTTGAGCAAAATAAAGTGCAGTTTCAAACTTTTTAGTTCCTCGTTCACCTTCAAATAAATAAGCATGTGATAAACGATCTTTTGTTAAACTGTTATGTAGTAATCTAATAACATTTGGCTGTGTTTCTTTTATTTTCTCAAACATATGGATCACCTATAAGATTTCTTGAATTAGTTTTAATGTATCTTGGACAACCTCTTCAATTTTATTTGTACCATTAACTTTTTTAATACGGTCACTATATTTATCAATAAGAATCATATAACCTTCATAAACTAGCTCATGAAATTGTAAACTTTCAAGATCTAGTCGATCAACCTTGCGGTCATTGGAAAATACTCTTTTTAATCCAACAGCCGGTGGAACATCAATAAATATTGTTAGGTCTGGTAATTTACTACCAATCGCAAATTTATTTATTTCATACACTTCATCAATCCCAATTTTTCTAGCGTGGCCTTGATAAGCTAATGAACTATCGATAAATCGATCACATAATATTAATTTATTTTCTTTAAGTGCAGGAGCGATTTTTTCCTCGTAATGTTGGCCACGTGATGCAGCATAAAGTAACGCTTCAGCACGAGCAGTCATTTCAGTATGTTCGACATCCAAAATAATGTCACGAATTTTTTCTGATATTTTTATCCCGCCTGGTTCACGAGTAGTTAGTATGTCATAGCCTTTATCTGTTAAAAACGCGGTTACTGCTTTAATAACAGATGTCTTTCCTGAACCTTCAGGACCTTCAAACGTAATAAATTTTCCTTCCAAGATAAACACTCCTTTTCGTTAGTAAATATTATCGCATATTTTAACCTATTTTTAAATATCATTTTATAATAAAAGGTAATGTTGTGATATAATTAGGATAGAAAGTTTGAAAGGGAAGATAAAATGAGAGTTGTAATTGATAATTTAACATTTGGATACGATTATCGTACTGTGCTTAAAGACGTGTCTTTTAAGCTTAATTCAGGCGATTTTTTAGCGGTGGTAGGGAATAATGGTAGTGGTAAGTCAACTCTTATCAAATGTATTTTAGGAATCAACAAAGTCCCTTCAAAAAAAATACTTTTAGATGATATTGATATTAACGACTATAAAAGTTTTATAAATATTGGGTATGTTCCTCAAAAATTCGATGATTTTAATTACGAATTCCCAATTACAGTAAATGAAATATTAATGGCTTCTAAATACTCGAAGATAACGGAAGCAGAAAAACTAGAGCTTCTTGATCGAATTGGAATTTTAGAATTGCAAAATGAAAATATTAATAACTTAAGCGGGGGACAACTACAACGTGTATTTATTGTTAGGAGTTTAATGAATAATCCGAAACTTTTAATTTTAGATGAACCGACAGTTGGTGTTGATCGTCAAAACGTTGAAAGTTTTTATAAAACGGTAAATGAATTAAATGCTGATGGTATAACGATAATTTTAATTACGCATAATCTAAAAGAATCAAATGCAAACTTCACTCAAGTTCTTTCAATTTGTAATGGTGAAGCTGAAATTACGCCTTATTTCCGAGGTGATAAAGTATGATCGGATTGTTATCTCAAAATAATTCATTTATTTATGCATTGTTTGAATTTGAATTCTTACAATACGCATTTATTACCGGAGTGGTTATCGGTGTATTATCACCGTTAATTGGGGCATTCGTAGTAATTAGACGTTTAAGTTTTATCGCAGATACACTATCACATTTTAGTTTAGCCGGACTTGCAATGGGATTGTATTTTATCAATATCTTAGGATTCACTCTTATAAGTGACCCGATATATATCGCAATGATATTTTCAATTATTGGAGCGCTTCTTATCGAAGTCCTTCGTGGATTCTATAAAAATTATAAAGAAATTTCAATGCCCATAGTAATGAGTTTAGGTACTGCACTTAGTGCTCTATTCATTTCATTATCTGGAGGTTTTAATACCAGTATATATAACTATCTTTTTGGTAGTATCTTAACCGTTAGTAGAGATCACGTTATCATGATGCTTTTAACAGCTGGAATAGTATTCTTATTAATTGGATTTTACTATAAAGAAATGGTTATTATAAGTTTTGATGAATCATACGCTAAACTACTTGGAATCAAAGTAAATAGATTCCAATTTGTTTCGACACTTGTCTTAGCGGCTGTAGTTTCTTTATCACTTGAAACTGTAGGAGTACTCCTTGTTTCAAGTTTAATGATTATCCCAGTAGCTGCCGCCATGAAAATTGGTAAGAGTTTTAAAAACACCGTCTTTATTGCAATTTTCTTTAGTGAAATTTCAATAATTGGTGGACTCTGGATATCATTCGAATTAGGAATTGCATCAGGAGCAACAATCGTTTTGATTAATCTTGCAATCTTAGTTATGGTTGGATTTGTAAAACGCTTCTTTATGAAGAAAAACTTAGAAAAAAAGCAAAGTACATTAGAGTGAAATTAAAAAAGCCAAATATCAATTATTTGGCTTTTTTTAATATCCACTGCATAATATGTGAAAAATTATTGTTAATCACATATCCCCTTCCTTAATCCGCAAGTATCATTGATAAAATCAAATAATACTAAGCAAATCAATACAAAAAAACAAAGAAACGATTTTCGAATTTATTTACCCAGATATATTATATTATATAAACAATTTATTTAAAAGGACATATCTGTCCCTTTTAGCACTTATTTTCAGTTTTTTTACGTTATTTATAGTTCTTAACTCCTTTAATTAAAATTATATAAAAATACCTCCAAAGTTCTACTATAATTAAGTACTTATAATCTTAGTGATTACTTTCTTTTTTTATAGTGTCTACTTTAGAGGTATCATATCAATTTGTCGGCTTTTTAGATAAACATTGATATTCCAAGACCAATCAATAATATTGTAACAAATCGATCAAAATTTTCCTCATTAATCCTTTTAGAAATTATCATTCCAAATAAGGTACCTATAATTAAAAATATCCCAATATAACCTGTCGCCAGCATTATATCAATTGTATAACTTCCTTTTATAAATAGTAAAATAACACTTACAACACCCAAAACTAAAAAGTAACTAACGAGTGTATTCTTAAACTTTATCTTCTCAGCTTTAATCGAAGTTAAATAAAAGACAATTGGCGGTCCATCAATTGAAGCGATTCCGTTTGAGAAACCACTTATTGATCCAGCTATCGCTTGAAAAAGATGACTATCTTTAATTTCAATTTTTAGTTTGAATGATTTATTTAATACTGCAATTAATATCAACGTTGCAGCAAAGTACTTAACAATTTTTTCATCAACAGTTTCAAGCAATTCTAATCCAATAAAAGTAAATATAATCCCACAGACAACAATAACCCAAACTTCTTTCAAATTTTTAAAACTAAATCCTTTATACTCAAATAACATTATGAAATTTAATGCGACATTGATTGTAATCATTATTACAACAACATCATTTATATCAAAAAAGAATATAAGTAATGGTAGTGCAACTAAGCTTGATCCAAAACCACTACTACCCTTAATAACTCCTGAAAATAAACCGATTAGTGCAATCAAAATGTATTCCATAATATATCCTTTCTAAAAATATTTTTCTTATTTTAAATATTCAACCCGATATAAATACAACCCACCAGCAAAAGCTGTATTTTTTGCAAAGTTTCGATTTTCTTTTTTAATCAACTTATTCATATCCATACTGGTAACACCACTTGAAATATCAACCAACGCCCCAACAATATTTCTTACCATGTATCTCAAAAAGCCACTACCTTTAATATAAATAAATATTTGATTTTTAGTAACCTCTAGTTTAACGCTATATATTTCTCTTATAGTATCAACATTCTTTGCAACTTTAGCAAAAGTTCTAAAATCGTGAACGCCAACTATTTTATTTAACTCAATTTCAAATATACCAACATCAATCCCCGATTTAAACCATTCATAGTTTCTGTTTATCGGGTTATACTCGTTCGTATTAATAATATACATATATTCCTTAGAAACAGTGTCATAACGAGAATGGAACGACTGTGGAACAATATAAGATTTTTTTATAAGTATCGATTTTGGTAAATAACTATTTAGGACATTTTCCCACTTTGCTGAATCTATTTTAGAATTTGTATCAAAGTGAAATACTTGATTTAATGCATGAACTTTACTATCCGTTCTGCCACTAGAATGTATTTTTAGAGTTTCGCCAGATATATTAAAGATAGCTGTTTCAATTTCTTCTTGAATTGAACGAACATCAACTTGTTTTTGATAACCAAAGAAATCAGATCCATCGTATGAAACAATGCATTTTATTCTTTTTAAAGAATCATCAATTATTTCTTCAAAAATATTTTTAAGTTTAGCGTTTATTAATGTAAATTTGTAATGGAACAGTTCATTATCTAATTGACCGTTATTATTAAAAAGAACCTTAATGTCAACAAATATCATATTTTTCCCATCAACAATATTAATAATATTATAACTTTTTAGAACTCTACTATTAATATATTCGAAGCTATCTTTATATCCAAAATGTGAAACAAGTAATCGATCTCTAAAGTTAAAATTAGATAATAAAATATTATCTAATTTTTTGTAATCCATATTTTTCCATGACTCAAAGAAATCATTTATTGTTTTGTTTACATTCATTAGAACGTTACCAATATAGCGATTGCAAAGATAAATACAATAACGGAAAAGGCAATAGATATTGTATCAATACTTTGCCAACTTAATACATGTAATCTAGTACGTGGTTTACCTGGAACAAAACTTCGTGCTTCCATTGCATTTGCTAGTTCATCACTTCGTTTAAAGCTTATAATAAACATAGGAACAAGCAACGAAATTATTTGCATTACTTTGTCCTTTAATTTACCTTCAGTAAAGTCAACCCCACGACTTGCTTGAGCTAACATAATTTTATTTGCTTCATCAAGTAAAGTTGGAATATATCTTAACGCAATTGAAATGATAAGTGCGATTTCTTCAGTGTTTATTCGCACAATACTTAGCGGTTTAAGAATATATTCTAATCCTAAGTTAAGATCTGTTGGTTTTGTTGTTAGGGTAAGGATTGTTGATAAAGTAACAATTACAATTAGTCTAACCATAATATATAATGCCATCATTACCCCACCTTCATATACAACCAGATTCTTTGTAAACAAAGTGGAATCAAATGAGAAGTTAATTAATATATATATTGATGCAGCCATCATCATCAAAAAATAGAGAAAACGATATGGAAAGAATCTTTTAGTGAAATACCAAAACAATATTATAAGAAATACAACTCCAATATTTATTGGTGAAAATATTAGAACTTCATTAAAAATAATCGGCTCAGTTTTATTTAATAATATTTGAAAAATAAATGTAAACATTAATAAAAACATTAAAGGTCTAAGTCCTTTTAAAATTCTTGATATTGGAATTTTACCTATTCTTAGTATGATCAATACAACAACAAGCATTCCACTAATTTGGAATATATCATTCAAAACAAATGCAGAAACCATTAAAATCATAAGTGCAATAATTTTACTTCTTGGATCCATTTTATATAGAAAACTATTACCAGGTATATATTGACCGATTATAATATTATTCATTAGTTTCACCTACTATCATAGATAATAAATTATCTAAATTATTGGCAGGTTTACTAAACTTAATATCTAATAATTTTTGAATGTCACGAGATAAAACTAATAAATCTGGCAGATCCAAATTCCAATTATCTAGATTTTCATTTTTAAATAATAGATCTGGTGTCCCATCAAACACAAGCTTTGAATCGTTCAAAACGATTACTCTTTTTGAATATTTATAAACAATATTCATATCGTGAGTAATGATAATAATAGATTTATTTAATTTATTATGAAGGTCTAAAAATAAATCTAGTAAACTATCTCTACCTTTTGGATCTAGTCCACTTGTTGGTTCATCTAACACTAAAATATCTGGCTCCATTGCTAAAATACCTGCAATAGATATCCTTTTCTTTTCTCCACCACTTAGGTTAAATGGACTTCTTTCTAAATACGATTCATCGAGTCCTACTTGCTTAATAACATTGCGCGCTCTTTCTTTAGCATTCTCTTCAGAAACGCCAAAGTTTTTCGGTCCAAACATTATATCTTTTTCAACTGTTTCTTCAAACAATTGATAATCAGGAAATTGAAAAACCAAACCAACTTTTTGTCTTAATGGATTCAATTTAATCTTTTTATTTTTTTTAACACTTTCATCTATTTTAATTCCATAAATTGTAACGCTACCTTTGGTAGGATGAATAAGTGCGTTCATATGTTGAACTAAAGTAGATTTACCGCTACCTGTTTCACCAATAAGCGTTATAAATTCACCTGTTTCTTCTATTTCTAAAGATATATTACTAATTGCATCAACGGATGTATTATCTGAGCTAAAATATGTGTAAGTTACTTCTTCAAACTTGATTCCCATAGTAACTCCTCTAAAGCTTTATTTTTATAACCTATTTCATCCATTTTAAACAATAATTTAAGAGGAACTAATAATTCAAGGTTAGATGAATTAAGAACTTCTTTATTATTTAGGATATCTTTTGTTAATCCGTTTGCAATAATTTTACCGTTTTTTAGTATTATTATACGATCACTATGAACAGCTTCTTTCATATCATGTGTAATTGTTAATACAGTAATTCCTTGACTATTCAATTCCTTGATATAATCTAGGACAGAATCTCTTCCTTTTGGATCTAACATCGACGTTGCTTCATCAAATATTATAATATCGGTATCCATTGCTAAAATTCCAGCAATTGCTACTCGTTGTTTTTGCCCTCCAGAAAGTGCTTGAGGTTCTTTATTAAGATATTCATGCATATTTACTTTTTTACTAAATTCATCAATTCTTCTAATCATTTCTTCACGTTCAATTTGGAAGTTTTCCATACCAAAAGCAATATCGTCTTCAACTGTAACCCCAACAAATTGATTGTCTGGGTTCTGAAAAACAATACCGATTTTTCTTCTAATATCATATACAGATTCTTCTGTTAACAAGGTACCATCAACAAATATATCGCCTTCGTTAGCTTTTAAAAGGCCAACAATAAGTTTTGATAGCGTTGATTTTCCACTACCATTATGTCCCAGTATTGATATCCATTCACCTTTTTTTACAGAAAGATTAATATCTTGTAGTACTGGTTTATCTTTTACATAAGCAAACGATAAATTTTTAATATTGATTATGTCCATTTCATCATCTCCATTTTACGCTACTATATTATAACAAAATTCTCATAAAAAAGCGATGATTATGGCTAATTCTACAAAAAAACACTCTAAGTAATATAGAGTGTTTTCGTTATTTAATTATTCAACAAATTCAATGATTGCCATTTCCGTAGAATCTCCACGTCTTGGCCCCAATTTATAAATTCTAGTATATCCACCATTTCTATCTTTAAATCTAGGTGCAATATCTTCAAATAATTTTTGTAATGCATTTTGGTCTTCATTTGCATCAATGAATCTAACTGTTCTAGCAGCGCGACGTCTTGATGATAGTGTTCCTTTTTTTCCTAAAGTAACCATTTTTTCAACAGTACGTCTTAACTCTTTAGCTTTTGTAACTGTTGTTTCAATTCTTTCATGAATAATTAGTTGTGTAACTAAATCACGAATCATTGCTTTTCTTTGGTCACTTCTACGGTTTAATTTACTGTAACCTCTAGCCATTTAGATTACCTCCTCTATTAATGTCTAGCTAATCCAAGACTAAGTTCGTCAAGTTTAACTTTAACTTCTTTTAAAGATTTTTTCCCTAAGTTTCTTACTTTCATCATATCTTCTTCAGTTTTTTGAGTTAACTCATCAACTGTATTGATTCCAGCTCTCTTAAGACAGTTATAACTTCTAACTGATAAATCTAAGTCTTCAATTTGCATTTCTAAAATTTGAGAGTTTTGTTCTGATTCTCTCTCAATCATATAATCTTCTTCTTGTGCTTTTTCACTTAATTCAACCATTACTTCTAGGTGGTTAATTAGCATTTTAGATGCTACACCAATAGCTTCTTGTGCGCTAATACTACCATTAGTCCATATTTCAAATGTAAGTTTTTCTAAGTCAGGACTTTTCGAACTTGCTGCTGAAACATCAAAATTAACTCTTTGAACGGGAGTATAGATGCTGTCGATAGGAATTATACCTTCGTGATTACCAAACTCTTTATTCTTGTCAGCATTTACATAACCAATTCCTTTTCGAACCATCATTACCATTCTGAATTTACCACTGTTAACAGTAGCAATATGTAAATCTTCATTAATAATTTTAACGTCATTATCACACATTATATCTTTAGCAGTTACAACGCATGGTCCTTCAACATTAATTTCTAAACGTTTTTCAACACCAGGATTATCATCATCAATTGAGATAACAACATCCTTTAAATTTAGAATTACTGAAGTAACATCTTCAACTGTACCGTCAATTCCTGAAAATTCATGTTGAATTCCATCAATTTCACAGTTAACAATTGCAGACCCAGGTAAAGACGATAACATAATTCTTCTTAATGAGTTCCCCATAGTAATCCCGTAACCTTTTTCAAGTGGGCTAACAGTGAACTTTCCATATGTATCAGTTTCGTTAGTAACTTCGATCTTAGTATTTGGTTTTTCAAATTTTAAATCTTTCAAATGAACAACCTCCCTTTGATTTTTTATCCACGTGGGCGTTTTGGTGGACGACATCCATTATGTGGAACTGGTGTTACATCTCTAATTGCTGAAATTTCTAATCCAGCAGTTTGTAACGATCTAATTGCAGCTTCACGTCCAGGACCAGGTCCTTTTACTGAAACTTCAACTTTTAACATACCGTGTCCCATTGCAGCTTTTGCGCAAGCTTCACTTGCCATTTGTGCTGCGAAAGGTGTTGATTTACGGCTCCCTTTAAATCCTAAAGCTCCTGCACTTGACCAAGCAATTGCATTTCCATTAGGATCAGTAATAGTAATTATTGTGTTATTGAAAGTTGAGTGAATGTGTGCTATTCCTGAAGGAATATTTTTTTTCACACGACGTTTTCCTCTTTGTTTACGTGCCATATTAATTTCCTCCTATTTCTTTTTATTTGCTATTGTTCTACGAGGTCCCTTACGAGTACGTGCATTGTTTCTTGTGTTTTGTCCACGAACTGGTAAATTTCTACGATGACGGACACCTCTATAACTTCCAATTTCTTGAAGTCTTTTAATATTTAAAGCAACTTCACGACGTAAGTCACCTTCAGTTTTAATTGTAACTATTTCTTCACGAATTCTACCTAATTCGTCTTCAGTTAAATCTTTTACTCTTGTATCTTCGCTTACTTGTGCAGCAGCTAAGATTTTTTGTGAAGTAGTACTCCCGATTCCAAAAACGTACGTTAATGAAATAACAACTCTTTTATCACGGGGAATATCTACACCTGAAATACGTGCCATATTATTTTCCTCCTATTAACCTTGTCTTTGTTTGTGTTTTGGATTCTCGCAAATTACCATAACTCTACCTTTACGTTTGATAATTTTACATTTATCACAAATTTTCTTTACAGATGGTCTTACTTTCATTTTATATTCCTCCTTAAGAATTAAATGCTTTCTTAATTATTTATGTCGATACGTTATACGCCCACGTGTTAAATCGTAAGGTGATACTTCAACCGTTACTTTATCACCTGGTAGAATGCGAATGTAATACATACGGATTTTACCAGAAACGTGTGCTAGGACTCTATGTCCATTCTCAAGCTCAACTAAAAACTGAGTGTTTGGCAAAGTTTCAATTACTTTACCTTCTAATTCTAATTTTTCTTCTTTCGCCAAGATAATTCCTCCTTTATAATGCTGTTAAGATGATACATTCATCTTCAGTGATTAATATCGAGTGTTCAAAGTGAGCACTTAATTTACCATCAACTGTAACAGCTGTCCAATTATCGCTCAATACCTTAACTTCTTTTCGCCCTTGGTTAACCATAGGCTCAATAGCGAGTGTCATTCCTGATTTAAGTAGTAACCCTTTACCAGGGATTCCAAAATTAGGGATTTGAGGGTCTTCATGAAGATTTTTTCCAACCCCATGACCAACAAATTCTCTGACTATACTATAACCAAATGATTCAGCATAAGTCTGAATTGCATGTGAAATATCTGTTAGCCTGTTTTTAGCTTTTGCATGTTTCAGCCCTTCAAATAGTGATTGCTTTGTAACTTCAAGAAGTTTCGCAGTTTCATCGCTAATCTTTCCAACCGGATAAGTCCACGCTGAATCTCCATGATAACCTTTATGAATAGCTCCAATATCAATACTGATAATGTCACCTTCTTTTAAGATAACCTTTTTGCTTGGAATACCATGTACAACTTGGTTATTAACCGAAGTACAAGCCGCTGCAGGAAATCCACCATATCCTTTAAACGATGGAATGGCTTTTTTGTCTAATATAACATTTTCGACAACTTGATCTAACTCATATGTTGAGATGCCTGGAACAATATGTCTTGCCACCTCTTGGTGTGCA
This sequence comes from Candidatus Izemoplasma sp., assembly GCA_045046715.1. Taxonomy (GTDB): domain Bacteria; phylum Bacillota_I; class Bacilli_A; order Izemoplasmatales; family Izemoplasmataceae; genus JASFZA01. The sequence goes on along the minus strand of JASFZA010000051.1, from coordinate 15,250 downwards.
AGGGCAACGATGCGCCCGGCTTCTCTCATAAGTTCAATTTCTCTTTTAGATTTTATAGTTACCATTATAAGTCACGTAATATTAGCTCAATATCAGTGAATACATCATCAAATGATTGTACTCCATTAATATGGTGCAATATTCCTTTCTTTTCATAGTAGTCTAAAAGTGGTTTTGTTTTTGTTTCATAAATTTCTAAACGTCTTTTCACACTTTCATGTGAGTCATCTTGTCTTTGATATAATTCTCCACTACATTTGTCACATACGTGTTCAACTTCTGAAGGTTTATAAACTAAGTGATACGTTGTACCACAAGTTCTACAAACTCGTCGGCCTTCCATACGTTCAAAAAGTATCTCTCGACTTGCAATAATATTTAGTACACTGTCGAGCTTAGAACTAGTTTCAGCAAGCATTTCGTCTAACGCAACTGCTTGTGCTACTGTTCGTGGATATCCATCTAATAAGAAACGTGTTTCAGCATCATCTCGAAGTAATCTTTTTCTTACTAGTTCATTAGTGATATCATCAGATACCAAGTTACCATATTTTATAAAATTCATTGCTTCAATTCCAATAGCTTCACCTTTTCTGTATGCTTCTCTGAACATATCTCCAGTTGAAATATTAGGAATCTTGAAATGTTCTACTATTTTTGCAGCTTGGGATCCTTTACCAGCTCCAGGAGGACCCATTACTAATATTTTCATATAAGTCCAACTCCTTTACTTGATAAAGCCACTATATTTTTGATCTTGTGTATCAGTTTTAATTTGTTTTGTAGTTTCAATTGCAACTCCAACAACGATTAATAAACTTGTTCCACCAATTTGTACGTACGCTGGTAAATCAAAGATAATTGATGCGAAGATTGGTAATGAAGCAACAACTACTAAGTAAGTAGCTCCAATTAAAGTTATTTTAAATAGTAATCTAGAAATAAAATTTTCAGTATCTATTCCCGGACGAACGCCAGGAACATATGCATTTTGTTTTTGTAAATTATTCGCGATTTTCTCAGGATTAATTTGAACAAAAGAATAGAATAATGCAAAGATGAAAATTAGTAAGATGTATACTAAATATCCTAATGGTCTTGTGTAATCGAACATTTCACTCATTAACAGTCCGAAATTAGATTCTACAACACTATCTGATGCAAAATTAAGCACAGTTGATGGTAAACTTAATAAAGTTACAGCAAAGATTACAGGAATAACTCCAGCAGAGTTAATTTTTAAAGGTATATTTGAATCACTTTTACCTTGAAACTTAGAGCTTGAAGGTCTATTTGAATACTGAATTGGAATTTTACGATTTGCTGATTGCATAATTGTAACTCCGAAGATAACAACGAAGTATAAAAGCATTACAAATGCAAAGATACCATAAGATCCCCAATCTGCATCAATAGCAGTAATGTATTCTCCAATTAATGAAGAAACCATTCCTGGCATACCAGATACGATCCCAGCAACGATAATCATTGAAGTTCCGTTTCCAATACCTTTTAAAGTGATTTGATCAGCTAACCATAATAAGAATGCACTACCTGCAGTCATTACAATTGCAAGGTACGTGTAAGTTAGGAAGTTAGCGTCAACCCCTAAATCAAAGATTGAGTTCCCAGTAAGTCTAAATCCATAAGTCATAGCTAACGCTTGAATAAAAGCTAAAGCTATTGCTAAGTATCTAGTTAATTGGTTAATTTTTTGTTTCCCAGTTTCGCCTTCTTCTGACCATTCTTTTAAGAATGGAACGATGTCCATTTGAAGTAATTGAACGACGATACTAGCAGTGATGTAAGGCCCGATTCCAAGTGCAATGATTGAGTAGTTTTTAAGAGCATTACCTGTGAAGGCATTTGCAATTCCTAAAAACCCACTGTCAGCTGCTTCAAAGAAAGCGGCAATTTCTTCAGGGTTGATATATGGGATATGAATATAAGTTGCTGCTTTATAAACAAAAAATGCAAAGAGTGTAAAACCTATTTTCTTCATTACATCTTTATTCTTTAACACCGCAATTATATTTTCCATTTATATCACCTCTACAGTTCCACCAACTGATTGGATCTTTTCTACTGCAGAAGCAGTAAATTTATTAGCTTTAATAGTTAATTTAGTTTCTAATTGACCATTTCCTAATATTTTAAGACCTGACTCTATTTTAGTAATTAAACGATCTTGAAGTAATAATTCAGGTGTAACAACTGTATTAGCATCGTATCTGTTTAAATCACCAACATTAACGATTGCGTATTCTTTTCTATTGTAGTTAGTAAATCCTCTTTTAGGGATTCTTTTGAAAAATGGAGTTTGTCCACCTTCAAAACCTAAACGAGTGCTCCCACCAGAACGTGAATTTTGCCCTTTGTGTCCTGATCCAGCAGTTTTACCAGTTCCAGAACCAGTACCACGACCAACACGTTTTCTATCTTTTGTACCTTGAATAGGTTGTAAGTTATGTAATTTCATATTGGCTCCTCCTAGTTCTCTTTAACTTCTACTAAATGAGAGACAACTTTAATCATTCCTCTTATAGTAGGAGTATCATTTTTTATTACAGTTTTATTAATTTTAGTAAGTCCTAATGCTTTCGCTGTTTTCTTTTGGTTTGGTATGTGTCCGATTAAGCTTCTCTTTAGAGTGATTTCTAATGTTTTTGCCATTAGTTTAAAATTTCCTCTACTGTTAGTCCACGAGTACGAGCTACTTGTTCAGCAGTTCTTAACTCAGTTAACCCGTTCATAGTTGCACGAACCATATTGATTGGTGTACTTGAACCTAAAGATTTACTTAAAATATCTTCAACTCCAGCTAATTCTAAGACAGCACGAACAGGTCCTCCTGCGATTACTCCTGTACCACCTACAGCTGGTTTTAAAAACACACTACCGGCACCAAATTTACCAGTTACTTCATGAGGAATTGTTTTCCCATACATCGGAATTTTTACTAAATTTCTTTTTGCATCTTCAATTGCTTTTCTAATTGCATCAGGTACTTCTTGGGCTTTACCAGTACCGAATCCAACTTTACCTTTTTTGTCACCAATAACTACTAATGCGCTAAATCTGAAACGACGTCCACCTTTAACAACTTTAGTAACACGGTTAATATTTACTACTCTCTCTTCATAAAGTTTTTCTTCTCTTTTACGTCGAGGTCTTCTATTTTTATTCATTTAATAGCCTCCTAAAATTCCAAGCCTGCAGCACGTGCAGCTTCCGCTAGAGCTTTAACTCTTCCGTGGTAAAGGTAACCACTTCTGTCAAATACTACTTGCTTAATATTTTTTTCTACAGCTCTTTCAGCTACTAATTTACCAATTGCTTTTGCAGCTTCAGTATTTCCACCGTTTTCAAACTTACTTCCTTTTTCAACTGATGAAGCACTAACGATTGTAATACCGTTAACATCATCAATTAATTGTGCGTAAACATTTGTATTAGATCTAAATACGTTTAAACGTGGTCTTACCGCAGTTCCAACGATACTTTTTCTAATTCTTAAATGTCTTTTTATACGACTTTTGTTTTTTGATTTTTTAATTATCATAAGATTTCTCCTAACTGCTACTTAGCAGTTTTTCCTTCTTTACGACGTACATATTCATCAACGTAACGAATACCTTTTCCAAGATACGGTTCTGGTGGACGAACTTTTCTTATAATAGCGGCGAATTCGCCAACTTGTTGTTTATCGATTCCTGATACATTAATTAATGTATTTTTAGGTACTTCTACAGTTAACCCTGCAGGAATTTCTAACTCAACTGGATGCGAAAACCCAGCACTTAATACTAATTTATCACTTTTCATCATCGCACGATACCCTACACCAATCATTTTTAAATTCTTAATATAACCTTTAGTTACACCAATCATCATATTATTAATAAGTGCTCTTGTAGTTCCGTGGATTGCTTTATCTACTTTAGAATCTGATGGTCTTACGATTGTAAGTACAGAATCTTCAACATTAACTTCCATAGTTTTATGGAAAGCAAACTCTAATGTTCCTTTAGGGCCTTTCACAGTAATATTGTTGTCTAAAACTGCTACTTCGACACCTTGAGGTAGTGAAATTGGTTTTTTACCAATACGACTCATAATTAATTACCTCCTGGTTTAATTTTGTTACCAAACGTATGCTAAAATTTCCCCGCCAACTTTTTGTTTACGAGCTTCACGGTCAGTCATAACACCGTTTGAAGTTGAAATTACAGCAATTCCTAAACCATTTAATACTTTAGGAATTTCGTTTGTTTTTGCATATACTCTAAGACCTGGCTTAGAAATTCTTTTTAATCCTTTTATTACTCTGTCATTTTGCATATATTTTAATGTTACACGGAATGTATCTTGTACACTACCTTTAACTGTAATAGTACCACCAACATAACCTTCAGCTTTTAAAAGCTCAAGAACTTGTTTTTTAAGTTTTGATGCTGGAATATCAACAGTTGCATGTCTCATTTGGTTTGCATTTCTGATACGTGTTAACATATCTGCAATAGGATCTGTCATTACCATATATAATTGCCTCCTCCCAAAATTTTAGGGATTTTATTTTTTACCAACTTGCTTTTCTAACTCCTGGTATTTGTCCTTTATAAGCTAACTCACGGAAACAAATACGACATAATTTAAATTTTTTGTAAACAGCGTGTGGTCTACCACAACGTTCACAACGTGTGTATTCACGTACAGCAAATTTTTGTTTGCGTTGTTGCTTTACAATCATTGATTTTTTAGCCATAATAAGCCTCCTTTTTTATTTTTTGAACGGCATACCCATTTGAGTTAAAAGCTCTAATGCTTCTAAATCTGTTTTAGCCGTTGTTACGATTACAATATCCATTCCTCTTACTCTGTTTATTTTATCATAATCAATTTCAGGGAATATTAATTGTTCTTTTACACCTAAAGTGTAGTTACCTCTTCCATCAAAAGCTTTGCTTGAAACACCTTGGAAATCTCGTACACGAGGTAAATCGATAGTTACAAGTTTATCTAAAAACTCAAACATTCTTTCTCCTCTTAATGTTACTTTACATCCAATAGGCATACCTTCTCTTAATTTGAAGCCAGCAATAGATCTTTTTGCTTTTGTTATAATTGGTTTTTGACCTGTTAATAAAGCCATTTCAGCAACTGCATCATCTAATACTTTTGTATTAGTAACAGCATCACCAACACCCATGTTAACAACAATTTTGTTAAGTGTAGGTGCTTGCATTACTGATTTATAATTAAATTTTTCAACAAGACTATTACGAATCTCGTTGTTATATCTCTCTTGTAAGCGATTCATGCTAAAGTCTCCTCTCTGTGATTAGTCTAAAACTTCACCAGATTTTTTAGAATATCTTACTTTTTTTGTTACTTCTTTTTTCTTAATAGTTTCAGTAACAGTTTTATATCCTACTCTTGTAGCTCCACTTTTTTTCTCAGTAATCATTACATTTGAAATGTGAATTGGAGCTTCATACTCTAAGATTCCCCCATCAGGGTTTGCTTGAGTAGGTTTAGCATGTTTTTTAACTATGTGTACACCTTCTACTAAAATTTTATCAGTTTTAGGGAAAGTTTTTAATACAGTTCCTTCTTTATGGCGGTTTGCGCCTCTAATTACTACGACTGTATCACCTTTTTTAATTTTCATAAGTTTACCTCCTACTCTTATAGTACTTCTGGAGCTAATGATACGATTTTCATAAAACCAGAATCTCTTAACTCTCTTGCAACAGGTCCAAAGATACGTGTTCCACGTGGAGACATGTCATCTTTAAGAATAACTGCTGCGTTATCATCAAATTTGATGTATGATCCGCTTTTACGGCGAATTTCTTTTTTAGTTCTAACTACTACAGCTTTAACAATCTCACCCTTTTTAACTAAACTACCAGGGCTAGCGATTTTAACTGTACATACGATAACATCGCCAATACTTGCATATTTACGTCCAGTACCACCTAAAACCTTAATTACAAGGACTTCACGAGCACCAGAATTATCTGCTATTTTTAATCTCGATTCTTGTTGAACCATAATAATAACCTCCTTCGTAAGCTAAACTTAAGCTACGACCTTTACTTCTACAATTTCAAGTAAACGGAATCTTTTAGTTTTTGATAATGGACGTGTTTCCATAATCTTAACAGTATCACCGATTTTTGCTTGATTTTGCTCATCGTGAGCTATATGTTTTGAGCTTTTTTTAACTCGTTTACCATATAATCTATGTTTCATATATCTTTCTACCATTACAGTAATTGTTTTTTCTGCTTTGTCTGAAGTAACAACTCCTGTTAATATTCTTCTGCTATTACGTTCCATAAAATTCTCCTCTCGCCTATTCAGCGCGCTCAGTAAGAATTGTTTTCATACGAGCAATCGCTTTTTTTAGTTTACTTATACGAGCAGTGTTCTCTAATTGACCTGTTGCTTGTTGAAAACGAAGGTCAAATAATTCTCTCTTTAAGTCGATAATTTCTTGGTTTATTTTAGCAGTGTCCCATTCTCTATATTCTTTAGCTTGCATTAGAATCACCACTTTCTCTTTTAACAATTTTTGTTCTTACTGGTAACTTATGTGCAGCAAGTCTTAATGCTTCTCTTGCTATTTCTTCAGGTACACCAGCGATTTCAAACATCATAGTACCATCTTTAACAACAGCAACCCATCCTTCAGGAGCCCCTTTACCAGAACCCATTCTAACTTCTAGAGGTTTTGCAGTTTTTGCTAAATGAGGGAAAATTCTGATCCATACTTGTCCTTGACGTTTCATGAATCTTGTCATTGCGATACGTGAAGCTTCGATTTGACGATTTGTTACCCAAGCACCTTGAAGTGATTGAAGACCAAATTCACCAAAACTTACTTTGTTACCACGTTGAGCTTTTCCTTCGTATGATACTCTGTGAGGGCGTCTATATTTTGTTCTCTTAGGAGTTAACATTTATTTTGCCCCCTTTTTTTTGTTAGGTAAAACTTCACCTTTGTAGATCCAAACTTTAATTCCTAACAACCCGTAAGTTGTGTGTGCTTCAGCAGCAGCATAATCAATGTCAGCACGAAGTGTGTGTAAAGGAACATTACCTTCACTATATCCTTCGCTTCTTGCCATTTCAGCTCCAGCTAAACGTCCAGAAACTAATGTTTTACATCCTTTAGCGCCACTTCTCATAGCTCTTTGAATAGCCATTTTTTGTACACGTCTAAATGATGCTCTATTTTCTAATTGTTGTGCCATTGAACGAGCAACTAATAATGCATCTTTCTCAGGTCTTTTAATTTCTACAACGTTTAAGAAAACGTCTTTGTCTGTTAATTTTTTTAATTTAGCAACAACTTCATTTTTAACTGAACCTTCTCTACCAATAACCATTCCTGGTTTAGCAGTATGAACTGTTAAGATAACTCTGTTTTTGCTTCTTTCAATTTCAATTCTTGATACTGATGAATTAACGTATACTTCTTCTAATAATGCACGAATTCTTAAATCTTCGTGTAGTAAATCTGCAACGTCGTTTTTATCAGCATACCAACGAGAATCCCAATCTCTAATAATTCCAACTCTTAATCCAACTGGACTTACTTTTTGACCCATGTGATTCCCTCCTTTATTCTTTCTCAGCCACTACAATAGTTGTATGGCTAGTTCTCTTTAAGATTTGTGATGCTCTTCCTTGTGCGCGAGGTCTAAAACGTTTCAACGTTGGACCTTCACCAACATAAACTTCTTTTATGTATAATTTTTCAATATTCATATTGTAATTATGTTCCGCATTTGCAATTGCTGATTTTAGGATTTTTTCAACAACTGGTGATGCAGCCTTAGGAGTAAGTCTAAGTATTGCGAACGCTTCTCCAACATTTTTTCCTCTAATTAGATCAATAACTAATTTTACTTTACGAGAAGAGATGCGTACCATTTTTGCTTGTGCTCTAGCTTCCATAATATTCTCCTCTACTTTCTTATTGCTTTCTTATCGTTTTTATCGTGACCACGATTACTTCTAGTTGGAGCGAACTCTCCTAATTTATGACCAACCATATCTTCAGTTACATAAACAGGTAAATGTTCTTTACCATTATATACAGCGATAGTTAATCCGACAAATTGTGGAAATATTGTTGATCTGCGTGACCATGTCTGAATTGCTTTTTTCTTTTTTAGTTCATTCATTGCGACTACTTTCTTCATTAAGTGTTCATCACAGAATGGACCTTTTTTTATTGAACGTGACATTATTTAAGTTCCTCCTTTCTATTTCTTACGTCTCACGATTAATCTATTACTAGGTTTTTTCTTATTACGAGTTTTTAAACCAAGTGCTGGTTTACCCCAAGGTGTAACTGGGTTTTTACGTCCGATTGGTTGACGACCTTCTCCACCACCATGAGGGTGATCTACAGGGTTCATTACTGAACCACGTACGGTTGGTCTTATACCCATATGACGAGTTCTTCCCGCTTTTCCGATATTTACTAGTCCGTGGAATTCATTACCTACTTCACCGATTGTTGCACGGCAAGTACCTAATATTCTTCTTACTTCACCGCTCACAAGTTTAACAAGAACGTATCTTTCTTCTCGTCCTAAAATTTGAGCGCTTGTTCCAGCTGCGCGAACTAATTGTCCACCATGTCCTGGATAAATTTCGATGTTGTGAATTACTGTACCGACAGGGATTATCATGATTGGTAAAGCATTACCAATTTTAATATCTGATTTAGGTCCAGATTCAATCGTCATTCCTACTTCTAGTCCTTTAGCTGCTAAAATATATCTTTTTTCGCCATCTACATAATGAATTAAAGCAATGTTAGATGTACGGTTTGGATCATATTCAATTGTAGCTACACGACCAGGTATACCATCTTTGTTTCTTTTAAAATCAATAATACGATATTTTCTTTTAGCTCCTCCACCTTGGTGGCGAACTGTAATTTTACCTTGATTATTACGACCAGCTTTTTTATTAAGTTTTCTTAACAATGATTTCTCTGGAGTATCAGTAGTTAGTTCTGCATAATCCAATTTAGTCATATGTCTTAAACCATTAGTCGTAGGTTTAAATTTTATTAATGCCATTGCGGTAACCTCCTTTTTCTTTACTAAGCAGCAAAGATTTCAATTTTGCTACCTTCAGCAAGAGTAACGATTGCTTTAGTAACTTCTGGTTTGAAACCTGAGTGTTGTCCAACTCTTTTAAGTTTAGGAGTAGTGTTAATTATATTAACTTTAACTACTTTAACATTAAAAAGTTCTGCAACCGCTTTTTTGATTTGTACTTTATTTGCTCTTTTATCTACACTAAATGTGTATTTGTTTTGCTCAACTAATAACATTGATTTCTCAGTGATGATTGGGCGTTTGATAATTTCAGATGATAACATTATCCCAGCACCTCCTCATATTTTTTAACTGCATCAGCAGTAATAATCATTGTAGGATAGTTTAGTATTTCATAAACACTTAAATGATCAACTGTAGTAACAGCAACTCCAGGAATGTTTCTTGAAGATAATAGAAGATTATTGTTTGTTTCAGGTAATACAATTAAGATTTTCCCTGTAACATTTAAATTACTCAATACTTCAATCATACCTTTTGTTTGAACTGCTTCTAATGATAAATTGTCTAATACCATAAATTTGTTTTCGCTTACTTTTAAACTTAACGCTTGTTTTAAAGCTAAACGACGAACTTTTCTATTTACTTTTAAGCTATAATTTCTTGGTGTAGGACCAAATACAGTTCCTCCACCAACCCAGATTGGAGATCTAGTAGATCCCGCACGAGCGCGTCCTGTACCTTTTTGTTTCCAAGGTTTACGTCCACCACCGCGTACTTCTGCGCGAGTTTTAACTTTATGTGTTCCTTGACGCATAGCTGCTCTTTGAGCTTTTACTACGTCATATAATACTTGTTGATTTGGCTCTACGTTAAATACTGAATCTAATAATTCAATATCTCCTACGTTTTGCCCAGTTTGATTCAACAATGCGACTTTTGGCATATTAAATCCTCCTTTCGAATAATTATTACTCTGCAGTTTCTACTGCAGTTTCGTTATTTACTTGTGTTTCTTCTACTTTAACAATGAAATTACTTGGATCCAAAGCTTTGATTGGAGCAGTTTTAACACCGCGTTTAACAAATACTAAGCTTTTTCTAGGTCCAGGTATTCCACCTTTAATTAACAATAAGTTTCTTTCTAAATCAACTTTAACAACTTCTAGATTTTGAATCGTAATTTGTTCATGTCCCATATGTCCAGGTAAGTTTTTACCTTTACGTACGTGATTTGGATCGATTGATCCCATTGAACCAGGACGTCTATGATAACGTGATCCATGAGCCATTGGCCCACGACTTTGGTTATGACGTTTAATGTTCCCTTGGAACCCTTTACCTTTTGATGTTCCTGTAACATCTACGATTTCGCCTTCTTCGAATATATTAACCCTAATCTCTTGACCTACTTCGAAATTGTATAGCTCTTTACCATCAATTTCTCTTAAGTAGCGCTTAGGTGTTGAATTAGATTTAGCTAAATGCCCTAATTCTGGTTTGTTTGCTAATTTAACTCGTTTGTCTTTGTAACCAACTTGAATTGCTTCGTAACCGTCAGTTTCAATTGTTTTCTTCTGTAGAACTACGTTAGGATCACAACTTACAATAGTAACTGGTATTAATAAACCATCTTCGTTAAAAATTTGTGTCATTCCTACTTTTGTTCCTAAGATACCTTTGGCCATGAGTACACCTCCTATATTATTTTAATATGATATCTACACCAGATGGTAAGTCTAGGTGCATTAATGCATCGATAGTTCTTGGAGTTGGATCCATAATATCGATAAGACGTTTATGTGTACGTCTTTCAAATTGTTCACGAGAAGTTTTGTTAACGTGAACACTTCTTAGAATCGTAAATATTTCTCTTTCCGTTGGTAACGGGATAGGTCCTGAAATTTTAGCACCTGTCTTTTTAGCAGTTTCTACGATTTTTATTGCTGATTGATCTAATAATCTGTGATCATAAGATTTCAATCTAATTCTAATTTTTTGATTTGCCATACTCTTTCTTCCTCCTTTCGCCTATATTGATATATAGACTTGCTCGATGAGAATAACCCAATACACTTTCCAAGACAACGCTCTTCGGTGTGTCGGCAACCTCCCACTTCGTAGCCTGACTCTGGCGTGAGTCTTTGCTATGATACCAAATTAAAAGATTTAATGCAAGTACTTTATTCATTTTATTTATTCCTTTTATCCTTATATATATATACGGCTTAAATTAGCTATTTCTACTAATATTATTTCTACCAAAAATTAATTTGTTTTTTTATTTTTTTATTAATGATATAATAAATTGTAACTATGCTGCGAGAGGATGATTATTATGAAATTAAGTAACTGTATCCTGTTTAAAGGAACTAAAACTGTTATAGATAATATAGATATCGTTAATCTCCCAAATGGATTCATCATTGCCAACGAAGGTGACAAAAGCTATCGTATGGGTATTATTTTAAGTGGCCACGTCCTTATCAAAGCTTATACGTCTGGGGGGAAACATTTTACTGTTAACTCGCTTAAAGAAGGCGACATCTTCGGTGATATGTTGATTTTCTCAAATGAATATGATAGTTATCCCGGAGCTTTGATTACTGTTGGCGAAACAAAAGTGGCGTTTATAGAACATAAAGTATTTAAAGAAATGATTTTACATGATAAAGTCCTTTTAAATAGCTTTCTAAACCTCTTAAGCAATAAATCAGTTAAGATGAATTATAAAAGTAAGCTCTTATCACAAGACTCTGTTCGTGATAAGATACTATTTTACTTACACCAAGAAAAACGAGTTCAAAAGACTGATATCATAGCATTAAATATGACAAAAGAAGAACTCGCTAATATATTATTTATTCAAAGACCTTCCCTTAGTAGAGAACTAATTAAAATGAAAGTTGAAGGCCTTATTGATTATGATCGTTATACCATTACAATAAAATAGGTTAGCCAATGGCTAACCTTTTATTATAGTTCCTGCATTTAAGTTAAACGCTTCTTCAGCATTGTTTAATGATGCTATAACAGCTGTTTTATTATTTTTAGCAAAATTAATACAAGCTTTTATTTTTGGTAACATTGAACCTGGTGCAAATTGGTTTTCTTCAATATAACCTTCTAATTCACTAATTGAAACGTTAGTTAATTTCTTTTGGTTTTCTTTACCAAAGTTAATATATACATTATCTACTGCAGTAATAATGTATAAGAAATCTGCGTTTACTAACTCACCGATTTTTGACGATGCATTATCTTTATCAATTACTGATGCAACCCCAGTTAAAATTCCATCTTTTTCAATTACAGGAATTCCTCCGCCACCAACAGTAATAACAATGTGATTATCTTTTAGTAATGTATCAATAATATCTTTTTCTTTTACATCAATTGGTAAAGGACTTGGTACTACTCTTCTGTATCCTCGACCTGAATCTTCAACCATTTGATATCCTAATTCTTCAACCATTTTTTCTGACTCTTCTTTAGTATAGAAACTACCAATTGGTTTTGTAGGATTCGTAAATGCTTGATCGTTTTCATCAACAATTACTTGAGTAACAATTGACACTATTGATTTTTTGATTTTTTGTCTCGTTAGTTCATTACCAATTTCATTTTGAAGATGGTAACCTATATAACCTTGGCTCATTGCTCCACATTCAGGGAATGGCATTGATGGTGTTGAATTTGATTCATTAAATGCTAAGTTTATCATTCCAACTTGTGGTCCATTTCCATGGGCAATTATTACTTCATGCCCATCTTTAATTAATGCAACAATTGGCTTAGCCACTTGTTTTAGTAATTCTTTTTGTTCTTCTGGATTATTTCCTAGGGCGTTCCCACCTAGGCTTACTACTATTCTACTCATAGCTATCACTCATTGTAGCTAACATCACTGCTTTTATTGTATGCATTCTGTTTTCCGCCTCCTGGAATACTACCGAATATTTTGATTCTAGTACTTCATCTGTTACTTCTAATTCACCATTTTTAACTTTGGTAAATATATTCCCAAATTCATTTGCAATTTCTTTTCCGATATCAGTATCTTTACCATGGAACGCAGGTAAGCAATGCATAAATATAACAGATTTTTTAGCATTGTTAATCAATTCCATGTCTACTTGATACTCGTTTAATTCTTCAATTCTCTTTTTCCATACATCTTTAGGTTCACCCATTGATACCCATACATCTGTATAAATAGCGTCAGCATTTTTTGTGCCTTCAAATTTATCTTCAGTAAACTTGATTACAGCACCTGATTCTTTTGCAAGTTCTAAACAAATATCAATCAATTCTTGGTCTGGCCATAAGTTTTGTGGAGCAACAGCTGTAAAGTTTAAACCGAGCTTAGCCGCTCCAATCATTAAACTGTTACCCATATTATTTCTTGAATCACCTAAATAAGTGAAATTAATTCCTTTTAAATGCCCAAACTTTTCTTTAATAGTTAAAAAGTCAGCTAGTATTTGTGTCGGATGATATTTATCAGTTAACCCATTCCAAACAGGTACGCCTGCAAATTCTCCTAATGATTCTACGTCTTGTTGTTTATATCCTCTAAACTCAATTCCGTCATACATTCTACCTAAAACACGCGCTGTATCCTTAACCGACTCTTTTTTATTCATTTGTGAACCGCTAGGTCCAAAGTAAGTAACACCCATTCCTAAGTCATATGCACCGACTTCAAAAGCAGCTCTTGTTCTTGTAGAGTCTTTTTGAAATAATAACACAATATTACTATTAGTTAAATGTTTATGTGGAATTCCTATACATTTTTCATTCTTTAATTTTGCAGATAAATTAATTAAGTAATTAATTTCATCAGGTGTAAAATCTAATAAAGTAATAAAATTTCTTCCTTTTAAGTTCATAGTATTCTCCTAGTTTTTTATGTCTTCTCGATATAGTGGCATACTCATACAACGAGGTCCACCTCTCCCACGTGATAATTCACTTGATGGTATTTCTAATACTGTTACACCATGCTCCCTTAAAATTCCGTTAGTTACATGATTTCTTGAATAAACAATTACCTTACCTGGTTCAATAGCGAGTGTGTTAGCTCCGTCATTCCATTGCTCTCTACCACTAGTCACCTTATCATCGCCACCAATATTAATCAGTTTTATATCAATTTTCAAGTGTTCACTTAAGATTGCTTCTAATGAAGTTTCAACTTTTTTTACTTTTATCTTATCTTTATGTTTTGTTAATTCAAATACTGTTAATTGATCCATTATTCCCGGATGAATCGTGAATAATCCATAATCAATTTGAGTAAAAACAGTATCTAGATGCATAAAAGCTCTAGACTTAGGGATATTAAACGCAAGTATTGTTTTGAAACTTGTATTTTTCTTAAATAGCTTTTTGGCTATATACTCAATAGCTCTTGGATCAGTTCTTTTAGATATACCAATAGCTAAAGTTTCTTTATTTAAAACTAGAACATCTCCGCCTTCACTATGGTATCGATTATACCGATTATAGTAAAACGGTATTTCTTCATTCTCAAAACGAGGATGATACTTAAACATAAACTCACTTAAGATTGTTTCTCTTGATCTTGCCTCAGTATACATCTTATTAATAACTACTCCATCTCCAACGCTTGAAAATGGATCTCTTTGAAATAATAAGTTAGGCATCGGATCGGTAAAGAATGGATATTCATCTTCTAACATATCCATAATTGAATTTTTATTAGGTAACTCAAATTCATTAGTTCTAATGCCGACGATCATTTTTTCTACAAGCTCCGCTATAGACTTACTTTTTAAGTAATCATACAGTGCCCCTTTAACCGTATTAGAACGAATATTTGATTCTTCAATAAAGTTATTAATAAAGTTAGAAACAACTTCAGGGTGATGATTTAAGGCTTCAATAACCATATCCTTTATATAAAGGACTTCAACACCTTCATCTCTTAATGTTTGAGCAAAAAAATCATGTTCTTCTTGAGCTACTTTTAGATACGGAATATCATCAAACAAAAGTCTCTCTAACAACTCGGGAGTAAGATTTTCAAGTTCTTTTCCTGGCCTATGTAATAAAACTGTTTTTAGTTTTCCTATTTCAGAGTATACATTTATTTCCATATTATCACACTTTCTTTATTTTTTATAAATACGTGGTAC
>JASFZA010000050.1:0-4554 GCA_045046715.1 Candidatus Izemoplasma sp. | reverse complement strand
AATCCAAAATATATTGAACGTCGATTTGAACTTGGGTATGAGGATACAATGAATGTTTTAAAAGAACAGTTTGAAGAGATCATTTGATCTCTTTTTTTTGAAGAAAAATGACTACTTGCTCCATATTATAGTTATGGAGGTGGCATATGAAAAAATTATTAATATTTTCATTATTTATATTTGCATTTGTCTTTAATTCAAATGTAGTAGAAGCAAATGAATACTTAGCTTATCAAGAAATAGAGTTTACAGGTTACGGTAACGAATTTTTATCTGACTATTCAAAGTCACAATATGACAAGTACTATGGTTTCATTGATAATAGACGGTTTTGGGGATGGAACACTTATACTGTGATCAATAGTGTTCATTTAACTTATACAAAAGAAACAATGTATATAATTGTTAATGAAGGAACAACACCAATCACTCAAACATACTATATTAAATCTGAAGATGAAACAAAAAAACAGTATAGTGTTAGTGGTAATATTGAGTTAAGTATTAAAGGGAAAATCGATGGCTTCGCTCTTGGACTTGAAGATTCAATTAAGACAAGTATAACCGCTGTCGTTACTAGCAGTGTTGATGAGAAATTTGAAGTTAAAGTATTAGTCGACCCCGGAACAAAATTAACTGTACAAATTAAAGGTGAAGGTAAATTATCAAATGGAGTAGCTAGATACTACCGTTTTTTTAGAAATGTAAAAAAAGGTGGTTGGGAAGTATTTGTTATTACGACAGAGTACTATTCAATGACTAAAGTAATGATTGATGACAGGGAAACTTATACAAATGAAGATTAAAATACTTATGGGCTTGTTAATTACAACAATTATTGTTTTTACGGGACTAATGTTTATAAAAACTGAAGAAACAACAAAAGCAATTAGTGTTAAAAAAGTATATTCTTTAGTCCATTCTCATTTAGGAGAAGAATTTACGATTCCAATTCTTATTAATAAAGAGAACTCACCTTATATTACTCAAGATTTCATCTTTAGCATTCAAATAACGAATAATAATGAAGATATTATTATTCCCCTGGAAATTACAGAAATAAGACAAGATAGTTATACAATAAATATTGATTCAGTAACTTATTATCAGTTTTATATCGATTGTTATATAAACATTGAATCAAATGATTTTGACTTTGTTGTAAACGACGCAGTTGTCAGAATTAAATATAATGATTCATCAACAATCGACTTTGCGATTGGTGAGTTTAACTATATTTATAAAGACTTATCAAGCAATCATCTATCACTTCATAACTTATCAGCTGACTACAAAGTTATTGAAGGAATCAATACATTAAGTGGAATAAATATTGAGTTATTTAATAAAATTGATACTTCGGTAATTGTAAAAAGCATTGATATCTATTCAAGTAGCGCCATTACTAATAACTTCTATTTAAGAAGGATTGATGATGAGTTTATAACATTTAATGAGAAATTAAACGTTACAACGTATAATCATTTAAGTGATGTAAATCCCTATGACCAATCAATTACGATCAGTACTAGTAGCAGTGTACTTTTGTTTATCCCAATAAACTATATTGGTGATATTAAATACTTAAATCAATTTGGAATAGTTGTTACATATGAGATTAGTGGCGTAACATATAAAATGGTAATTGACGACTTCTTATTTATGAGTTCATCACCGTTTAAAGAAGAGGTGAGTGAGTACTTTGATGTCCATGAAATTACAGATTAATAGTTTTGAAAAGGTATATAAAAACCATGTTGTAAAGATTGACGATTTAGTAATTAAATCACGAGTTACATATCTAATTGGAAGTAATGGTACAGGTAAATCAACACTCTTAAAAGCAATTGCTGGACTAGTTAGTTATCATGGAGTAATTACTAATGGTGATAGTGTTTGTTACTTAGCAGAAAATCCTAGTTATCCTGGAGCAATGACTGTTAATAACTTTTTAAATAGTTTAATTAAAATAGATAACGGTAATTCATTAGATAATGTTGGTGAGTTAATAACAATGTTTAATTTAGAAGATAAGCTTGATAAAGTAATAGCAAGCTTATCAAAAGGGATGCTTCAGAAACTAAATATTACTCAATGCTTAATGCAACGAAAAGATATCTATTTATTAGATGAACCCTTTAGTGGTTTAGATAAGGAAAGTGTTAAAAAGTTAATGAGCTACTTTGAAAAAAGTAGCTCGAGTTTCTTAATAAGTACCCATCAACTGATTTTAAACAACAAACAAGGTATTGAGGTAATTAGTCTTGATTAATATTATAAAGTTACATTTCAATTTTCTTTTATCAAAAAAGACCTTTATTATTGTCTTAACTGTTATTAGTATTTCAGTTCTTGTTGATGTGTATTTTAGTAATTATTTTATAGATCAAACAGTATTAATAATCGAAAGCGAGTACTATAAAAACGAGTATTTATTTGAGTCAATAAGCTTTATTAAGTTTGTGATTGTTATATTTAGTGTTTTTATGAGTATTGAAAGTTTTATTATAATAAAGTATGATTATTTTTTATTAAGTAGAATATCTAAGTTTAAGTTTATTACATCAAAACTAGCTACACTAGTTTTGATTGTTTTAACATTAACGTTAATCTTAAGTTTAATAATGTATATCGTAAGTTTAGTTTTAACGCCTTATTTCTTTCCCGGTGATGTTGATATCGTTTTGATAGGGAAACTACTGTTATTCGGGTTTTATTACACGGTTATTAGCGTTTTAGTTGTTTCTTATATAAATAACTTGTTTAGTTTAATAATTGTTCTGATGGGATATTTCGTTAGTATAACAAGTGTTGATTATTTAGCAGTAAAAGAAGAAGTTGGGAGTATTGTTTACATAATTCAGTTACTTTTTATTGATTTAACAAATTATAAGGATATCGGATATGACTTTTTGTATAATGAATTAATAATATTAAGTTTTATTACTGTTTTTTTGATTAAAATAGTAACGGTATATTTAAATCGTGATATCTAATGGGGTTTTAGAATGTTATTGTGTAAAAATCTTTAATATGTTATATTATTGACTGAAAGGATGATGTTAATATGTGTGGAATAGTTGGATATTTAGGGAAAAAAGATGCACGTGAAATTATCATTAATGGACTTGTTAGATTAGAGTACCGTGGATATGATTCTGCTGGTATTTCTTTATACAATAATGATTTAAAAGAATTTAAAGTATATAAAGATGAAGGTCGTGTTGCTCATTTACAGAGCATCACTGATTTTAGTTATAAATCAACATTAGGAATTGGCCATACAAGATGGGCAACACATGGTGTTCCTAATCAAGTTAACTCTCATCCTCATAGTTCAATGAATGACCGTTTTGTAATTGTTCATAACGGTGTTATTGACAATTATAAAGAATTAAAAGCAGATATTTTACAAGAAAATATCTTTAGTAGTGAAACTGATACAGAAGTTATTGCTCATTTAATTGAAAAGTTTAGTAATGAAATGACTGTTGAGGAAGCGATTCGTAAAACAATCAGTTTACTTGAGGGTAGTTATGCATTACTTATATTAGATACAGAAGATAGTAATCATTTATATGCAGCTAAAAATAAATCACCATTACTTATTGGAATAAGTGATGATGGGATTATTGTAGCTAGTGATTTAATGGCACTAATTGGATATAGTACGAAGTATATTCCCCTTGATGATAAAACATTTATTGATGTTACTAAAGATGGATATATTATCAAAGATATTATTGGGATTGAAGTAGAACATGAAGTTAAAATTATCGATATTGATTATTTCAATATCGAAAAAGGTGAATATAGCCATTTTATGTTAAAAGAGATTAATGAACAACCAACAGTAATTAGAAATATCATCAGCAAATACTTTGATGGTGATAAAATTAATATTAATGGTAATGTTAAAAGCATGATTGAAGCGGCTGATCGTTTATATATTATTGCAGCTGGGACTTCAATGAATGCTGGGTTTATTGGTAAAGAGATGTTTGAGAAGCTTGCAGGTATTCCAACAGAAGTTCATATCGCTAGTGAGTTTGCATATAATATGCCGATTCTATCTAAAAAACCGTTATTCATGTTTATAAGCCAATCAGGTGAAACTGCTGATTTGCGAGCAGTACTCGTTAATGTTAAGAAAAAAGGTTATCCAACATTAACAGTTACTAATGTTAAAACATCAACACTTGCTCGTGAGGCTGATAGTTTTGTTGAAATTCATGCTGGACCTGAAATAGCTGTTGCTTCGACAAAAGCTTATACAGCTCAAATAGCTGTTCTATCAATTCTTGCTTGTTTAGTTAGTGATAAACAATATATTAACTTACGTAAAGAATTATCAAAAGTAGCAATTGGAATGGAAAACATTATTGATAAAAAAGACTATATAAAAGAAATTGTTAAAGAATATTTAACAAAACATAACTGTTTTTATATTGGACGTGGGATTGATTACTATGCTAGTTTAGAATCTGCTTTAAAACTTAAAGAAATATCTTATATCCAAACAGAAGGTTTTGCGGCTGGTGAACTTAAACATGG
>JASFZA010000049.1:0-4361 GCA_045046715.1 Candidatus Izemoplasma sp. | reverse complement strand
GATTACTGCGCAACAGCTACTAGAACAATAATTGTTCAAGATACAATACCACCAGTTATTACAATTACTGGTGATACGACAGTATATGTTAGACGAAGAACTTCGTATTCAGATCAAGGTGCTTGGGCACTTGATAATTCAAACGAATATGTAAGTGTCGTTACAACAGGAGTCAACGATGTTGATATTAGAAGAAGAGGGACGTATTACGTAACTTACACTTCGACTGATTCAAGTGGAAATATCGCTGTTGAGATAAGAACGGTAATTGTTTATTAATTTATGAAGCTCTGCTCAAATTGCAGAGCTTTTTTAGTGTAATAAAAATATTAATTTTTCAATAAGATACTATATATTTAACACAAGAAATAATTTATTATATAGTTGGTGATTAGATGAATTATTTAACGCGGACAAATGATGGAATAGTAATATCTGAAAATAGTAAAATATTAAATGTAAATAGCTCATTAAAATATACAATTAATAGTTTATGTAAAAAGAATCTTTCGACAATGAATGGTAGAATCGATTCGGTAAAGACTATTTTTGGGTTTAAATCATTAATTCCAATATATATAGATAATAGTACTTTACTCTTTCCTACGGCTAGTCTAAGGGATTATGATATATATTTCATTAATTATAATGAAATATTATTTTTAGTAAAAAAAGTTGATTATTTACTTATTACATTTAAAGATTTGTCAATTCTTAAATTATATATCAGCTTTACTAAGATGAATAAACAAATGGAACGTTGTAAAATAATAAATGACTATCTTAATATTTAGTAAAAGAAAGTGTTTTCATAAAAGTTAAATTAATAGAATTATCATTACTAATTTAGTATAATATTAGTGAAGAATAAAAATGGAGGTTATGTAAAATGGCAAAGAAGACAGTTAGAGATTTAGAAGTTAGTGGTAAAACAGTTTTAATCAGAGTTGATTTTAACGTACCAATCAAAGATTCGGTAATAACTGATGACAACAGAATTGTTCAAGCATTACCAACTATTAAACTTGTACTTGAAAAAGGCGCTAAAGTAGTTTTATTTTCACATTTAGGGCGTATTAAAACAGAAGAAGATAAACTTAAGAATAGTTTAGCACCAATTGCTAAAAGATTAGAAGAGCTATTAGGACAGTCAGTATTGTTTGTTCCTGAAACAAGAGGAGCAGTTTTAGAACAAGCTATTAAAGATTTGAAAGTTGGCGAAGTTTTAATGTTTGAAAATACTCGCTTTGAAGATCTTGATGGTAAAAAAGAATCTAAAAACGATCCTGAACTTGGAAAGTATTGGGCATCACTTGGTGATGTATTCGTTAACGACGCATTTGGAACAGCACACCGTTCACATGCATCAAATGTAGGAGTTGCAAACAATATGGATGAAGTTGCAGCTGGATTATTACTTGAAAAAGAGATTAAATTTATTGGTGGGGTTGTTGCTAACCCAGAAGCTCCTTTTATTGCAATCTTAGGTGGAGCAAAAGTTGGCGATAAAATTGGGGTTATTAATAACTTGTTAGATAAAGCTGATAAAATTTTAATCGGTGGTGGGATGAGTTATACATTCTATAAATCACAAGGATTAGAAATTGGAACGTCTTTAGTTGAAGATGATAAATTAGATTTAGCTAAAGAATTACTTAAAAAAGCAAATGGTAAAATCATCTTACCGGTTGATATTAAAATTACACCTGATTTCAGTAATGATTTAGCTATTACAGTTGTTGATTTTGATAAAATGCCAGCTAATCAAATGGGATTAGACGTTGGACCTAAAACATTAGCTTTATATGAATCAATTTTACAAGATGCTAAAACTGTAATTTGGAATGGACCTGTTGGAGTATTTGAATTTAGTAATTTTGCAAAAGGTACAGAAGGTGTATGTGAAGCACTAGCTAATTTAGAAAATGCGACAACAATTATCGGTGGTGGAGATAGTGCTGCAGCAGCAATCCAAATGGGATTTGCTGATAAATTCACTCATATTTCTACTGGCGGAGGAGCATCTCTTGAGTACTTAGAAGGTAAGTTATTACCTGGTATTGAAATAGTAGACGAAGTATAGAATATGATAATAGATGAAATTGGAATGAAAATTAAGGAATTGCGTCTTGAAAATGGTTTAACCCAAGAAGAACTAGCAAATAGATGTGAACTTACAAAAGGTTTTATTTCGCAAATTGAAAGAAATATTACGTCACCATCAATTTCAACTTTAACAGATATACTTGAAGTATTAGGAACATCGCTTGGAGAGTTCTTTGATGAATCAGAAAAAGAAGCTTATGTGTTTACTAAAGAAGAATTTTTTGAAAAAACAGATGAACAATTAAAGCATACGATTAAATGGATTGTTCCTAATGCACAAAAATATGAAATGGAACCAATCATTTTAGAGCTTAAACCAGGTGGTGTAAGTCAAAGTGATCATCCACATTCAGGTGAAGAATTTGGGTACGTATTAAAAGGTACTATCACACTTAAAGTGGGTAAGAAAAGATATACTGTTAATGAAGGAAATTCATTTTACTATATCGCAAATAAAAATCATATGATTGAAAATAATACTAAAAAGTTTGCAGTAGTACTTTGGGTAAGTACACCGCCAATGTTTTAGAAAGGATTGTGTACTATGGAAAAAGAAATTTTAATTAAAAACACTGTTGGATTACATGCATCACTTGCCGCAAAAGTTGTTCAGGCTGCTTCAAAATTCAAAGTGGAAATTACATTAGATTATAATGGTAAAATTATTGATGCAAAATCAATTCTAGGATTAATGAGTCTTGCAATTCCTAGTGGTGAAAACGTTAAATTAATCGCTACTGGTGAGGATGCAGAAAAAGCAATCTTAGAAATTGAAAAAATTTTAGGTTAGGTGAAAATATGAGAAAACCAATTATCGCAGGAAACTGGAAAATGTTTAAAACTAGAGACGAAGCTTTACAATTTATTTATAATGTAAACTTAAATCTTCCTTCTAGTGAATTTGTTGAGAGTGTAATTTGCGCTCAATCACCAATATTAAGAGATCTTGTTAAAAGACAAGGAGACAACTTAAGAATTG
Organism: Candidatus Izemoplasma sp.; assembly: GCA_045046715.1. Classification (GTDB taxonomy): domain Bacteria; phylum Bacillota_I; class Bacilli_A; order Izemoplasmatales; family Izemoplasmataceae; genus JASFZA01. Next base: position 1,276 of record JASFZA010000049.1, on the reverse strand, counting down.
GCGCACAAAATATGCATTATGAAAACAACGGAGCATTCACTGGTGAAGTATCTGCTAGATTACTTGAAAATATCGGTGTTGAATATGTAATTATTGGACATAGTGAAAGACGAGCTTACTATAATGAAACAGATGAATCTGTTAACAAAAAAATCCATCAAGCATTTCTTTTTGGGTTAAAACCAATATTATGTGTTGGTGAAAGTTTAGAAGTAAGAGAAAGTAATGATACTGATGCATTCATCAGAGTTCAATTAGTTAATGCTTTAAAAGATCTTACTGAAGAACAAATTAAAACTTTAGTTATTGCCTACGAACCAATTTGGGCAATTGGAACTGGTAAAACTGCTACTAAAGAAATGGCGAATGATACAATTAAAGAAATTAGAAATGTTGTCAAAGATTTATATAGTAGTGAAGCATCTGAAGCGTTAAGAATTCAATATGGTGGATCAGTAAAACCTGCTAATGTTGATGAGTTATTATCAATGTCAGACATTGATGGTGCTTTAGTTGGTGGAGCTAGTTTAGAAGCAGAATCATTTTTAACACTTGTAAAAGCTGCAGTTAAATAAGACAAAAACAAAACGAGTGTAAATTGCTCGTTTTCTTTTTATAAAAGTAAACGCTTTACATTATGAAAACAGAATTAAGTTGGAGGAAAAAGATGAAAATTGATATTTTAGTTATTGGTGGTAGTGCTGGTGGAATGCTTACAGCTACAACAGCGAAAAAGATACATAAAGATAAATCAGTTTTAATTGTAAGAAAAACTGATAAAGTTATGGTACCTTGTGGAATTCCTTATATTTTTGGAACATTAAATGATTCAAAGAAGAATCGTGTTCCGGATGAACCATTTCTTAATATGGGAATTAAGATAATGAATGATGAAGTTGTTAGTATTAATAAAGATTTAAAGACTGTATTACTTATTAGTGGTACTGTTGTTGAATATGAAAAGCTTGTTATTGCAACAGGTTCTTTACCTATTGAAGGGTCATTTATTAAAGGGTACAAATTAAGGAATGTATATCCCATTTTAAAAGATGAATATTACTTACAATTTATGCATGATTCATTAAAACAAGTAGAAGATGTTGTAGTTATTGGTGGTGGATTTATTGGTGTTGAATTTGCTGAGCAATTAGCTATTGCTGGTAAAAATGTTACATTAGTTGAAGCTGCTACTAAAATACTAGCTACTGCCTTTGATGATGAAGTTTGTGATTTATCAGAAAAGTTAATGAAAGAAAATGGCATTGACATTAAAACT
>JASFZA010000048.1:0-9279 GCA_045046715.1 Candidatus Izemoplasma sp. | reverse complement strand
AAAAAAATCAAAAATGATGATTTTTTTTGACATTTTTTGAAAATATGGTATTATATTCATATGGAAGACTACTTTTTACATCCAAGGAGGGGTTTTATGATACCGTATATAAGACGTAAAAGCATTTTAGAATTCATGCATCAAAAGGAAATTGTCTATATTGATGAGATAACAGAAAAAGTAAATGTTTCAATTGCGACAGTAAGAAGAGATTTAAAAACATTAGCTGATGAAAACCAAATTGAATTACTTAAAGGTGGAGCAGCTCGGCTTAAACAAACTTATGCCGAAAAATCATTAATCGAGAAATTAGATTTAAATAAAGGTGAAAAAGAATTAATCGGTGGTTACGCTGCTACTTTGGTTAATGATGGACAATTTATATTCATCGGACCAGGAACAACAGAGAACTGGATTATTAAACATCTTAAAGATAAAGACATCATTGTTGTAACCAACGGTACATATCACATCGAAGAGCTTCGCAAACACAATATCCAAACAGTGATCCTCGGTGGTGAAGTTAAAAACTCGATTGCAGTTATCACCGGAAACCAAACATATCGTCAAATCAAAAATATGATTTTTGATAAATGTTTTATTGGTTGTTCTGGTTATACTTTAAAATTAGGAGCTTCAACTTCTGATAGTGGTGTATCTGAAATTAATAAGATCGCCATTGCTAACTCAAAAGAAGTTTACATTATTGCCGATTCAACTAAACTTGGGCAAGACTCAAGATACCTTTTCACAAACGCTGAAATCGACTTTAAAGTTATAACTACTTCATTAGCAGATGATAAATATAAAGATGAAAACGCAATAATTATTGTTGATTAAAAAGTCATAGTTTTTGACTTTTTTATTTTCTTCCTTAATTTAAGTTGCAAAAAAAAGATTATTTTTGAATTTTATTGACATTCTATGATTATTTTTGATATAATAAAAATGTAAAGCGTTTTCAATAAGGAAAAATAGTAAATATTTTTTAATATGTTTCCTTTGAAAACTCAAATAAAATTTAGGAGGAAACAAGAAAATGAAAAAATTATTAGTTTTATTCTTATCTTTAACTTTCGTTTTAAGCTTAGGTGCTTGTAGCGATAGTGATGTCGATGACGACCCTGTTGTAGACGATGACCCTGTAATTGTGGATGGTGTTCCTAGTTCACTTCAAGGTGAAATTAACATGGTATTAATCAAACAATGGGGAACTGGTACTCACATGGTTACTCATATTAATGGTGTTTTAGCTGAAGCTGACAGATACGGAATCAATATGTCTGTTGTTGATGCTGATAATGATTTAACTGCTATGAGTGACGCAATTAGTACTGCTGTTACTAATCAAGTAGATGCAATCTTATTATCACATGGTACTACTGCTTCTTTACAATCAGCTGTTGATGAAGCGTTAGCTGCAGGTATTCCTGTAATTGCGTTTGACGTTGATTTTACAGTTAATGAAGCTACTGCTGATGCTCAACTAGTAAGTTTAGATCAAAATGACTTAATGATGGCGCTTATGTCAATGTCGTTTTTAGTTGAAGAACTTAATGGTTCTGGAGATGTAATTTATAACCGTTTAGCTGGAATTACTCCAACAGATAAAAGACATTATATCTGGGAAGGTGCAATCTTACCTACTTACCCTGGAATTAATGTTGTAGCTACAATTGACCAAGGTACTTCTGGTGTTATGTTAGCTGCTCAAACTGCTATGGAAGCTGCTTTAATCGCTAATAGTGATGCTGATGCAATCTTCGCTGTTTGGGATGAATATGCAAAAGGATTCTATAACGCAATCGTTGGTGCTGATATGGTTATTCCAATGTATTCAATTGATATATCAGATCAAGATTTAGCAATGATGCAAGAACATCCTGAGATTTGGAGAGCTTCTGCTGCTGTGGATCCAACTGTTGTTGGTCAAGTCCAAGTTCGTTTAGCTTTAAAAGCACTTGCTGGTGAAGATATCCCTAGATATTATTCATTAACTCCTGTATTAATTAAAGTTGATGACTTACCTGCACTTTCTGAAAGACAAATATCAATGGTTGAACTTTCTGAGTTCTACGATGGATGGGGAAGTACTACTGAGTTCTTAGAAGACTGGATGTTAATAATGGAAGAAAATAATAGCTAAAAAAAATTATTGATGCAAGAACATACATCAAACATGTTCTTGCATCTATTTTTATCAACATAAAGAGGTGAATTTACATGAAAGAATTTTTTGAAATGAAAAACATATCAATTGAATTTCCCGGTGTTAAAGCTTTAGATTCAGTAGACTTTAAAGTTACTCGTGGTGAAGTTCACGCTTTAATTGGTGCTAATGGTGCTGGTAAAAGTACATTGATGAAAGTTTTGGGTGGAGTTTACAATCATTTTACTGGTGAGATATTACTTAACGGTGAAAAAGTAAATATTAAAAACCCTCACGATGCTAAAAAACATGGTATTTTAGTTGTTTATCAAGAAGTTGATACGGCACTAGTTCCAAATTTAAGTGTTGCTGAAAATATTATGTTAGACCATATTATAAATGATCACAGTGGATTATTTATAAATTGGAAAGAAATTCGAAAAGAAGCAAGGAAAATCATTGAGAAACTCGGATTAGATATTGATGTTACAAAACTTATAAGCGATTTAACATTATCTGAAAAACAAATGGTATTAATCGGACGAGCTGTATTCCAAAATGCTAAATACTTAATATTAGATGAACCAACTGCTCCCTTAAGCATTGAAGAAACTAGTCGACTGTTCGATATTGTTAGAACACTTAAAAAACAAAATGTAGCTGTTATCTTTATTTCTCATCGATTAGATGAAATATTTGAAATTTGTGAACATATTAGTATTCTTAGGGATGGAAAAAAAGTAGGAGATTATCTAGTTGCTGATTTAACAATTAATGATGTTATTGAAAAAATGCTAGGTAAAAAATTAGAACAAACCCTACCAAAAATAGATGTTAAAATTGGTGACAAGCAATTTATTGTTGAAAATTTAACAGATGGTAAAGACGTCTTTGATATTAACTTACACGTTAATCGAGGCGAAATAGTCGGTATCGCGGGACTTGTTGGTGCTGGAAAAACCGAGTTATGTAAATTGTTATTTGGTGCACAAAAAATTACCAATGGTAAAATTTATTTAAACGGTAAAGATATTACTCCAAAATCAGCACATGCTGCTGTTAAGAGTAAGATGGCATTAGTACCTGAAGAGAGAAGAAAAGATGGGATTTTAGTAAATGAAGATGTTGAAACTAACCTAACATTACCAATGTTAAGTAAGTTTACTAAAAGATCATTTATGAATAAAGCACAATTAAAAGAAGCTGCTATAAGTACCATTAAAAAAGTTGGGATTAAAACAACTTCTGAAAAACAAAAAGTTGCTAACTTAAGTGGTGGGAATCAACAAAAAGTAGCAATTGGTAAATGGATTATAAGTGATGCTGATATCTTTATCTTTGATGAACCAACAAAAGGTGTTGACGTCGGGTCGAAAGCAGATATTTATAAATTGATTGGCGAATTAGCTGAAAAAGGTAAATCAATAATCTATGCATCATGTGAATTTCCAGAAATACTTGGTTTAACTGATCGAACATACGTGATGTATGATGGCAAAATTGCTAAAGAATTAGTTACCAAAGATTCAACAGAGGAAGAATTATTATACTATTCAACAGGTGGTGGAAAGAATGAAAGCTAAAATGATAATAGGAAATATTAAAAATAAAGTAACAGTTGAAAATATTAAAGCTAAAACAAAAGATTCTATCGAAAATTTTGAAATATTCGCATTTCTATATAAATACGGAACAATACTAGTAACAATCTTTGCAATCATGTACTTTGCAATTACGTTACCAAACTTCTTTAACATTTTAAATATAACAAATATATTACGAGCAATTTCAATCGTATCCTTAATGGCATTAGGAATTACAATATCATTAACAGTTGATGGCTTTGACTTAAGTGTTGGAGCAACTGCAGGATTTAGTGCGGTAATCGCAGCTAAATTCATGGTCGTTTGGGAATATGGAACTGTCCCTAGTATTATCGTTCCATTATTAGTTGGTGTAATTATCGGACTTATTAATAGTTTCTTAATTGTTAAGATTAAAATATCAGATATGCTTACAACATTATCAATGATGTTTATTATTACTGGTGTGTTAGTTACATTTACACAAGGTAGTTCAATTTATAACTACATGCCACTTCCAAACAATGGTGGAACAGCACCTGGGTTAATGGAGGACGCATTCTTGTGGATTGGGCAAGGTAAAGTATATGGATTACCGGTCCCAGTTATCATTATGTTAACGATGGTTTTATTTGTTCATATTTTCTTAACAAAAACAAAATATGGTCGTTACTTATATATGACAGGTGGAAATAAAGAAGCTGCTTTATTAAGTGGTATCCCTGTTGATCGTTATAAAACAATTGCATACATGCTTTCAGGATTCTTTGCAGCACTTGCTGGTATTGTACTAGCTGCAAGACTTGGATCTGGTGAAGTTGATGCTGGTGCTACGTATCTAATGGATGCTGTTGCTGCTGCATATATCGGATTTAGTGTCCTTGGAGCAGGAAAAGCAAATGCATTTGGAACATTAGTTGGAGCAATTCTTGTTGGTGTATTACTTAATGGTATGGTTATGATGGATTTCCCATACTACTCTCAAAACATAGTAAAAGGATTAGTACTAGTATTAGCACTTGGACTTACTTACTATAAAAAAGGAGGAAAGTAAAATGGGCAAATATTATGAATTAACAACTGATACTATTGTTGAATACATTAATAAAACATTTGATTTCTTTGATAAAGACGCAGATTACTTTACTGAAGAAATTGGTGACGGAAATTTAAATTTAGTTTTTAGAATCCGTGATGAAAAAACAGGTAAAAGCTTAATTGCAAAACAGGCTCTACCTTACGTTCGAGCAGCTGGAGAAGCTTGGCCACTTGATATTGAACGTGGTGTTATTGAAACTAAAGTACTAGAAATTGAATATGACTTAACTAACGGACTTGTTCCGAAAGTTTATAAATATGATTTAGACATGTACTTAATGATTATGGAAGACTTAAGTGATTACCAAATTATGCGTTACGGTTTACTTGAAGGTAAACAGTATCCTAAATTTGCTGAACAAATATCAGACTTCTTAGTTAAAACACTTCTTCTTACTAGTGACGTTGTATTAGATCACCATAAAAAGAAAGATTTAGTTAAAGATTTTATTAATCCTGAGTTATGCGATATTACCGAAGACTTAGTTTATACTGAACCGTTCTTCAGTGGCGCAAGAAATGATTTTGAACATGGTATTTTACGATTTGTTGAAAATAACATTTGGAATGATGATGCTTTAAAACTTGAAGCAGCAAAACTTAAATTTGATTTCATGAATAATGCTCAAGCATTACTCCATGGAGACTTACATACAGGTAGTATCTTTGTTAATCAAGAAAGCACAAAAGTTATTGATCCTGAATTTGCATTCTACGGACCAATTGCTTATGATACCGGAGCATTAGTTGCTAACTTGATTATGAACTACATTAGTGCTGATGCATCTTTTACAGGCGACTTAAAAGAAAAACATAACGCATATATGCTTACTACTTTAAAAGATACTGTTGATTTATTTATTAAAAAATTCTTAGCTATCTTTGATAGCGTCGCAACAGATAAAATGGCGAAAGTAAAAGGGTTTAAAGAATGGTATCTAAATCGAATTTTAGTTGATACAGCAGGTGTTGCTGGAACAGAAATGATTCGAAGAACTGTTGGTTTTGCTCAAGTCAAAGATTTAAATGCAATTGAAAATATTGGATTAAGAATCAAAGCTAAAGAAACAAACATTTTAATCGCTAAGGAATTAATAATGTCCCGCGAAACATTTATAACTGGTAGTGACTACGTAAATCTTATTAAAAGATATTTCTAAACAGGAGGAAACAACATGAAAACAATTGTACCAGCTTTACTTAATGACACAAAAGACAAACTAGTAATTTTAGATCAGACACTATTACCTGTTGAAAAGATATTTCTTGAGATAGATAATGTTGAAGACGTTTGGGAAGCAATAAAGAAGCTACGAGTTAGAGGTGCACCCGCAATTGGGATTGCTGCTGCTTTCGGAATTTATGTAAGTATGCGTGGAAGTGTTGCACAAACATCTGAAGAGTATTATAATGATTTTATAAAATATAAAAATTATTTAGAAACATCACGTCCAACAGCTGTTAATTTATTTTGGGCATTAAATAGAATGTTAGATCGTTTAAACTCTGAAATGGGTAAATCGATTGAGAAATTAAATGAGGCTTTATTAGAAGAAAGCGAAGCTATCTTAAAAGAAGATCAAGAGATGGGAATGGCAATTGGACAATTTGGACTTAGCTTATTAAAACCAGGTATGGGATTACTAACTCATTGTAACGCTGGTGGTTTAGCAACAAGCGGATATGGTACAGCACTAGCGCCGATGTATGCTGGACAAGATGAAGATTATGATTTTAAAGTATTTAGTGATGAAACAAGACCGTTACTTCAAGGTTCACGTTTAACTACTTGGGAATTAGACCAAGCCGGAGTTGACGTTACAGTTATCACTGATAATATGGCTTCATTTGTAATGAAGCAAGGAAAAATTGATGCTGTCCTTGTTGGTTGTGATCGTATTGCAGCTAATGGCGATACGGCAAATAAAATTGGAACAAGTGGTGTTGCAATTTTAGCTAAAGAATATGGCATTCCCTTTTATATTTTAGGTCCAACAAGTACTATCGATCTAAAAACATTAACTGGTGATGACATTGAAATTGAAATGCGTGATGGTGATGAAATTGGAAACAGTTTTGGAAAAAGAACTGCTCCGTCTACTGTTAAAGCATTCAACCCAGCATTTGATGTTACAGATGCAAAATACATAACAGCAATTATTACAGAAAAAGGAATCGTCAGAGCTCCTTTTGATATAAATCTTAAAAAATTATTTGCTTAAAACGAAGAGGTGATACTATGAGTAAGTATTTGACAGAAACAGTAGCCAGAAAAGAAATAGTAAAAGTTGGTAAACGACTTTATGAAAACGGATTTGTCGCTGCTAATGATGGAAATATTTCTGTTAAAATTAGTGATCATGAAATTATTGTAACACCAACAGGTGTCAGCAAAGGTTACATGACAGAAGATGAATTAGTAAAAATGACAACAAGTGGCATTATCTTAGGTGGTTCAAGACCTTCTAGTGAAGTTAAAATGCATCTTGAAGTTTATAAACAAAATAGGAATGTAACTGCAGTAGTTCATGCACATCCTCCTATTTCAACTGCATTTGCAGTAACACATACACCATTAGATGTTCCAATTATTGCTGAAGCTGTTGTCTTGTTAGGAAATGTACCAATTGCACCATACGCAAAACCGGGTACTGATGAAGTTCCTAATTCAATAAGTAAATTTGTTAATACTCACAATGCAGTCTTACTTGCAAATCATGGTTTACTTACTTGGGGAACAACACTAGATGAAGCACACTTCAGAATGGAATCTGCAGAACATTATTGTAAAATACTGCTATATGCAAAACAAATTGGTGTGCCACAAGAGTTTAATGAACGTCAAATCGATGAACTAATTGAAATTAGACATTCGCTTGGCTTTTCAACAGGTGGAAAACCAAAACCAACAAAACAAGATACACAAAAAAATAACATTTCAAAAAATAACAACTCCTATTTTTCGATATAGACGCACCAGTGGTTATATGACACCTTGACAGTCGTCAAGGTTGTCTTGTAACCCTATTTTATTATCTAGAGGTGAACTACTATGAAAACAATCAATATCTTAGCTGTGGGCGACCCCGCAGTTGATGTTTACGTTGATCAAGAACAACATATTATTAAAAACTACGAACAAAAAAACAATATCAAAATTAACTTTGATATCGTCCCGTGGGTTGATTATTATGATACATTAATTAACTCCTTTAAAAGCTACACCTATGATATTGTTATGGTTGCTGGTCATTTGTGGCTTAATGATTTTGTTGCTAATGACTACTTACTTGAAATCAAAGTTGATAAAAGTGAAAACTATAGTTATTTTGACTTTTTACCAAATATTAGAAAAGAATTAACAAAAAGCAACAAACAATACTTGCTTCCATCTTTTTGTGATGGTCATATCCTTATGTACCGTCAGTCACAAATTAAAGAAACAATCAATGATACTATCGATATTGATGAGATCCTAAGCATTGTAAAAAATAATGTAACAGCTGATAAATCGACATTTGTTTTAAAATCACATCCAAGTGAAATATTCCTCGACTTTTTACCTTACTTAAGAAATAATGGTAATAGTTTTATTGATCCTAGTGGACTACCACTCTTCAACAACAAAGAAGTAATCAATTCTTTAAAAACTTATCTTAGCTTAAAAGAGTACTCAAGCAATGGTATTGAGAACTTTGGTAATGAAGAGGTTAAAAATGAAATTCAACTTAATAAATGTAAACTAGGTATTTCATGGAGTGGCCAATTAGGTCAAATCATGAATAATGATTGTATTGATCCTGATGATATAAAATTTATGAACATCAAAAACTCATGGAATGTAACATGGAGTTTTGCCCTAAACAAACATACAACAAACATCGATGAAGCAACAGACTTTATCCATTACTTAACAAGTAAAAAAATCGATAAACTTGTTGGTGCCCATTGTGGTAACCCAACACGTGGCTCATCATTTGTTAATGGCTTTAATAAGTATCCGTGGTATAAAGCAGTATATGATATGATTAATACTTCAACTCCACTCAACACACCAAGTTCTCTTGGTCGTTCAATGGGGATAATGACTTCATATTTAACAAAAGCAATTAATAACGAGTTAAGTACAAGTGAAGCAATCGCCCTTGCTAGTGAAGATATATTAAATAAGCTGTAATTAAAAGTTAGTACCCACGAAAAGCGTGGTACTAACTTTTTTTATTCTATTTCAAAGGTTTATCCTTTTATATTTTTTACAAAACTATTAACATTATCGGTAACGATAATAATATTGTGAAAACAGACTTTTCATGGTGAACACTCCCCCACTTAATTGTACACAATTTGAAGAAGGGGCTTCTTAGGTTGTGCGAGCTACTGCTCGCAAGTTTACTAAGCTAACGAGGCTGTTCCGTCCTCTATTGTACTTTTTAAATATGAAATCATACT
>JASFZA010000047.1:0-12801 GCA_045046715.1 Candidatus Izemoplasma sp. | reverse complement strand
TCAAACACAAGGATATCACCATTATCTAGTAGCTCAATATCACTCTGATAATATGCCCACGTAAATGGCGTATTTAATGGTGTTAAGAAATACAGTTCAACTAATCTACTATCAAAATTTGATGGATCACCAATTACATAATTTAAAGTAAAATCTTCATAATCAACATTAATTATTACATCTTGATTTTTCCCAGAAATATAAATGCTATTTGTAATCGCATCATACGCAAGTCCAGATATATCAAAATAGTTATTACTACTCCATAAATCATTTTTACCATCACTTGTTGGAAATGTATCTGATATATCAAAAGTATTAATTATATTCCCATAGTTTCTGTCTAATTCAATAAGTGAATTATTTACTCCCCCATCAATACTATTTGATGAAACAAGTAAATTATTATTGGGTAGTTCTATCACTTGACCTGTATATCCATTAGGGATAATGTATTCAGTATAAATCTTACCTAAATAATCCATTTCATAAAGACTAGTTCTAGATATCCCCTCAAATAGTGATCGTTCACTACCGACAAGTAATAAGCCATTTTCTAAGATATTAATCGAATAAAAAACTTTTTCAGTTAAATACCATCTTACATCACCCAAATAGTCATAACCAACAGGGCCACCACTAGGATGATTAAAAATCATTAAATCATTTCCAAAGTACTCATAAGTAGTTGTAATTCTACTAGGTAGTTCAATCGAGCTAGGTAAAACTTTAGTTTCAATTATAATAACTTTAGCATCCTCATTACTCCCAACTATTTTAAAAGTAACAGTATTAAAATAGTCAGCATATAACCCATATATTGGAATGAGATGTTGTGTAGTTGTTTCTGTAACATAAACAATATCTGCTTCCGTTGTTTTTCCATGGACTGTAACTTCAATACTAACTTCTAAATCTGTCGTAAAGATAACAAGAGCCGTTAGTGGCGAAATTTTATACGGATTAACGATAATATAAGGTTCTTCTATTGAATAAATAATTGAAGAATCACTTAAGTATTCTTCAATTATAATCTGTTCCTCAAGTAGTGTTGCACTATAACTCACATTTGTACTTTCTTTTGTTGATAATCCAATAATTAAGAACAGTATTAAACAGACACTTATAATAAGTGTCGGCAACGAAATCATAAAGTTGTCTTTAAATACTCTTCTGATAATCTTATTCATCACTTTTCTCCTTAAACTTTTTAAGTAGATCAGGTCTTCTATCTTTTGTTCTTAACAGCGATTGTTCATCACGCCATTCTTTAATTAATTTATGATTACCACCAATTAATACTTCAGGTACTTTTTTACCCATAAATTCACTAGGTCTTGTGTAATGTGGATGTTCTAATAAGTAGTTACTGAAAGAATCATTTTCAAATGATTCTTCTTTATTTAAAACTTTAGGAATTAATCTTGTTACACTATCAATAATCGTTAATGCAGCAATCTCTCCACCAGTTAAAACATAATCGCCAATTGAAACTTCTAAATCAAACATATCTCTAATTCTTTCATCAAATCCTTCATAGTGCCCACATAAAATTATAAGATGATCTTCTTTACTTAAGTCATAAGCTTTTTCTTGATTAAAAGTTACACCTTGCGGTGTTAAAATTATTTTTAAAGCTTGCTCAAATCCTTTGATATCAATTAGCGCATCATATACCGGTTGAACAGTAAGCACCATTCCTGAACCGCCACCATAAGGATAATCATCTACTTTATGATGTTTATTTTTTGAATAAGTTCTAAAATCAATTGCTGTGACTTTTACTATGTCATTAGCGATAGCTCGCTTAATTATTGATTCTTTTAAAAAGGAATTAATAATATTAGGAAATAATGTTAAAACATCTATTTTCATTATAATAATCCCTCCATATTAATAACGTAAATCTTGCGATTTTTTAGATCAACTTTTCCAACAAATTCTTTTCTAAACGGAACAAGGACATCTTTATCGTCTTTCCTTCTAACAACAATTATTTCACCTTGTGGATAATCTCTAATTTCCTTGACCGTACCAATTAAATCTTCAAAGTAAACTTCCATATTCAAAAGATCACGATATAAGTACTCATCTTCATCTAAAACTTCTGGTCCTAAATCTTCAAAATATATTTGTGAACCTTTATACTTCTCAACTAGATTAATATCATTTAATCCAACAAAAGTAACAACGTCTAATCCTTTCGCTTCTCGAAAAGAATCAACAACAACCTTTTTCATTTCATTATTAAAATTGATATATAAAGAATTACCTTTTTTATATCTAATCTTTTTAAAATCTGTTAAAGATTTTATCTTTAGTGCTCCTTTTAATCCATGGGTATTAGCAATACCACCAAGTCTTATATATTCCATGTAATCACTCCTAGCTATTTTGTAAACATTACTTTCTCACTTTGGAATAAACGCGTTAAGATGTAAATAAAGATGCCTACGTAAGCAAGATTAGATATAACCGTTATTGCAAAGAACGTACTTGATACTTCACCAATTAATATTGATACAATCATATTAATTGAATTATACATCGGGATAACATAAATAAATTGTACTGATGATGCTTCACTTGTAAACATTGTTGAAATTGCGATTACAATTGATGCAAAGTAAAATGGCATTATCATCATTGATGCTTCTTTAATCGTTTTAGCATAAGCACTAATTACTGATATCATTCCGACAATAAATAATGTTGTAGCTATTATTATAACAAACAATGAAACATATTCCATTATTCCAAAGCTAATACTTAATCCATCACCATCAGCTGATAACAGTTTAGGTAAACTGAGGATAATTCCAATAAAGGAGCTTGTTGAACTTAATAGTGCAATTGTTGATAACGATAATATTTTACCGGTTGCAATTTCACTTCTTTTTATTGGTGTAACAAGAAGTGTTGAAATTGTTCCACGTTCTTTTTCACCAGCAATTGAATCTGGTCCGATACTCATTGCTCCACTAAATAAAAACATAATAATCATCATTGGTAAAAACGCTGCGAGCCCCGCTCTACTTGCCTTATCTTCATTAACAATATTATGGTCAGGATTATTCAAATCTAAATCAAAAGCATTAAAATAACTAGCATCTTCAAATCTTTCAGAAACAATGTCATCTTCATATATTTTTAATAATACAATAAATGTATTATACGTGTAACTTGAATATTGTTCACCATAATTATAATAAGTTAATAATTCTGGTGAATTTTCAGTTTCATAATTAATAATCATATTTTCAAAATCTTCAGGGAATATAATTAACAAATCAATATTTCCTTCTAGGATTTCATCTTTTACAACTTCAAAAGATAATTCGTCCAACTCATGAAACACAATATTTATTCCAGAAGTATAAACATGTAGTTGAAAACTGTATGGCATATTATCTGTATAAACAATCATTTCATGTTCTTCAATATCTTCTACTTGGGAAGATATTGCATCACCCATAAACGAATACATTAAAAAGATAGCAAGTCCTGGTAATAATATAACTGTAAAGACTAACCGTCTATCACTAATAACTCGGTAGAATTCTTTTTTAAATATTGTTATTATGTTTTTCATAAAGACTCACCTCTTGCATCTTCTGATTCTTTAACAAGATTAAAGAATACATTTTCAAGATCAAGTGATTCATCATATGCTTTTACTTTATCTAACGTATCACAAAGTTTCATTTCACCATCAATAATAATTCCCACGCGATCACAAATTTTATCAACAACGCTTAGGATATGTGTTGATACAATAACTGTTTTCCCACGTGCTTTAAGTTCATTTAAATAATCCATTACACTTCGCGCAGTTAAAACATCTAATCCGTTTGTTGGCTCATCAAATATTATAAAGTCAGGATCATGAACTAAACTAATAGCAATTGATGTCTTTTGTTTCATTCCTGTTGATAAATCTCCAACTTTAACTTCTTGAAATTTATCAATTCCAAATCGCTTAAATAATAGTTCTTTACGTTCATTTATAATTGTATCTTCGACATTATGAAGTTTTGAAAAATACTTATATAAATAGTTAGGTGTAAAGTGATCTTCAAGTTTTAGTTCACTAGTAAGAAATCCGATTTTTTTTCGGACTTCATAAGAATTATTTTTGGCACTTGTACCTCCAACAAATACGTCACCATCATCAGGTTTGATAAGTGTAGATATCGCTCTTAATGTAGTTGTTTTGCCAGCTCCATTAGGTCCAAGTAATCCAAATATTTCGCCAGGATACGCAGTAAATGATAAATTATTTACTGCAACTTTTCTATTAGCTTTTAATCTTTTTAGTTTTCTTTGTTCTTTAGTTAATCCATCATCATGCTTATTAAATAATATAAATTTAAATTTTTTGTTTTTATTTTTATTTTCAATCTGTTTTTGTTTTCTTGACAAAGTAAATGTTTTACTTATGTTCTTAACCTCTAATGTCTGCATTTAGTCCTCCTCTAAAACCTTTCCGTATAATACTAAATCAATATATTTTTCGTCAACGAAAAATCCACACTCGATGATTCCTTCTTTTTTAAATCCAGCTGTTTCTAGTAAATGAATTGCATTTTTGAGATCATATCTTAACTCGACGTCCACTTTCTTAAGCTTAATCGTTTCGGCATGTTTGATTAATTTTTTTAGTAATATTTTACCGATTCCGATTCCATTAAATTCTTTTAATACACTAATACTTAATGATGACCGATGTTTAATTCTACGTAAAGTACTTCCATAAATACTTCCAACAGCAATAATCTCATCATCAAGTACTGCGACCAAACTAAGATTTTTAGGAGAAGCAATTGTTTCTTCAATCCATTTTCTTTCTTGAGGCACAGTTAAGCGCCATTCACCAGGTTCATGAAGTAGGTTGTTTGATTCATAAGAAACTGTTTTAACATACTTGACTAAAGATTGAGCATCGCTGACTTCAATTACACGAATTTCAATTTTTAATGAATTTTTTAAAATATATTCCATACGTATCACCTCGTAGTTAAATTATACTATAATTTAGACTATTTAGTTAGCTTTTGAATAAAAAAAAGACCCATGAAGGGTCTAAAAAGAATCGATATTAATCGTTATTTTTTTACCATCTCTTGATGCGCTTGCATAAGCAATGGTTCTGATAGCGTTAGCTATACGTCCGTTTTTCCCAATTACTCGACCTAAATCATCTTGATTTACGAATATTTGGATTGTCAGCATAGAATCATCCTCTGAAAACTTTTTAACCATTAAATCTTCAGGGTGGACAACTAATGGCGTTACTAAATCTTTAATTAATTTTTCATAATTAACAGCCATAATATACCTATTTTTTATCTTGTTTACTTGATGAGATACCAGCTTGTTTTAATAAATTTTTAACTGTATCAGTTGGTTTAGCACCTACAGCCATCCATTTTAAAGCTTTTTCTTCATCAATTTTAATTGTTGCTGGTTCATTAGTTGGGTCATATGTTCCTAAGATTTCTAAGTATCTTCCATCTCTTTTCATACGAGAATCAGATGCCACTAATCTATAGAAAGGACGTTTTTTCGAACCGTATCTTTGTAATCTTAATTTAACTGCCATAATTTTCATTCCTCCTCAGTAATTTAACCATAATGAGTATATCATTACTTAATCTTATTGTCAAGTATTTTTACTTGACATCAAAATCTAGTTGATATTCTTCATTATCGTTTAATGATTCTTCGACTCTACGGACATTTTTTATTGCTTTAATTTTTTTTGATACTTCTTCAACTTCTTCTTCATTGACATATAAGATAGCATATCTTCTTTTTTTATGATAATACTTTATATCTGATATTTTACCAATTTCTTTTAATACTTTGGGATTTCTAAAATACACGATTAAACTTTTTCTTTTAAGCATAATAACTCCTTACTTCTTGATAAATCCAATTTCATTTGGATGTTTTATTTTAAAAGATACAGACTGTGCTATATCTCTTGATACTTTATCAAGTAATTGTTGGATTTCTTTTTCTAAGTTTTTATATTCTTTAATAGTCTCATTTAAAAACACTTCTTTTTTTGAGTCTACTAATTGTTTTTTTACTTTACTGTAATCTGGATGATATGTTGAATATTGTGATACATCTGCATATTTAAGTTTTATTTTATTAAAGTTAGTAATTAGAGAATTCAGATAATCATCTTTTTTAATTTCACTTTTTAATTCTTTTAGCTTTAAAAAGCTAGAACTTTTTTTAATCTCATCTGCTAGTTCGTAAGCTAAATTTAGTAGTTTTTCTTCCATATAATCACCATATAATAAGTATAAAGGTTTAACTTATTTCTTTCAAGTAAAATTGATTACAAATATATTACAAGATTGTTTGACAGTATTATACTCTAAAATCTATAATATAAGTATGTCTAATACATATTTATTTATAGAAAAGAGCGTGCCTCATGATTAAAACATTAAAAATAGGGTTAGTATTATTTGGTTTCTTTATACTATCTCTCTCAAGCGTTACTGCCGCTGATGATGAATTAGTTGTAATTTATTTTGGAAGTGACACTTGTTTAGTATGTGCCCAAGTAAAAGATGAAGGTGTTCTTACCGGACTTATTGCTCAAGGGGTAACAGTAATTGAAATAGAACTTGGAGACGGTCCTGAAAACATCGAACTTCTTGGGGCTTATAACTATACTTATGGTCACATTAGCGAACCAATCGGTCCAATTATTTTTTCTGGAGATACCTTTTACTTCGATTATGACGATATAATTGAAGGTTATATTAATGGTGATATCTTAGAAAACAGTGCAGATCCATTAAAATATGTTGATGTTGAAGAGTATCGAGAGTTATCTCATATGAGTGGAATTAGATCATTATTAACAGCTTTGGCCGGTGGATTTATTGATGGTTTTAATCCTTGTGCTGTGGCGATGCTTTTGTTATTTATTAGTTTATTGGGATTTACGAATAATAAAAAACTATTAATATCGGTAAGTTTAACATATATTGTTGCTTTATATATTTCTTATTTCACTTTAGGTTTATTAGTAGTTAATTCAATAAAACATTTCAGTTCCAACGTTTCATTCTTGTCCGACATGGTCGGCATGGTAATCATTGTCTTAGGCCTAGGACTTTTCTTATTTAATATCTATGATTACTTTATGACAAAAAATAATAAGTTCGGAAAAGTAAAAAATCAATTACCGAAATTTATTCAAAAGTTTAATAAATCAATTATGAAAAAGTTTACAAAAGTAATGAATAATACTGAAAAAAATGTTTGGGGTTATATCTCGCTTTTACTAATCACATTCGGTCTTGGAGTAATTATATCATTTACTGAGTTTTTATGTACTGGTCAAGTGTACTTACCTGTAATATTACAACTGAGTTTACAACCTGATTTTACTCAAGCTGATATTGTTGGTCTACTTGCACTTTATAACTTTATGTTTGTTTTACCACTAATTGTGATAAGTATTATTGCTATTAAAACAAAATCAATATTAACTGTTTCAACATTTATTCAAGAAAAAATGCATATAATAAAACTAATGACTGCTTTATTCTTTTTAACTTTAGCTTTATACTATATATATGAGATATTTATTAGGTAAGGTGATTTTATGAAAGAACGTTTAATAATTATAAAAAATGAAGAAATTATTTTTGAAAACAAAGTTTTAGAACTTCCGATCAAAGATGATTTTTTGATTGCGAAAAGTATTGAAATTTTTGATGATGATGACCCATGTATAATTCATCAATCATTTATTGTAAATGAGTTTGTAAGTTTATTCTTAGATTTATTTGACAATAATTGCGAAATTAAAGGTAGCGACTTTGTCGCTAATCTCAATTTTTTAGATATAGAAAATATTGAACTTCTTACTTTTAGGATTACGAGGTGATTATATGGATGTTTATTTAGATAACAACGCAACAACAAAAGTATCTAAAGAGGTCTTTGAAGCGATGATTCCTTACTTTAACGAAGAGTTCGGCAACCCTTCTAGTCTTCATACAAAAGGAATAAAGATTAAGAAAGTTCTTAACCAATCAAGAAAAATTATTTCTGATTTACTAGGTGTTAATCGAAATGAAATATATTTCACTGGTTCAGGTACTGAATCAAACAACTGGGCACTAAAAGGTTTAGCATTCAGTAACACTACTAAATCAGAAATCATTACAACAAAGATTGAACATCATAGTATATTGCATACTTGTAATTTCTTAGAATCATTAGGTTTTACAGTTCATTACCTTGATGTAGATCAAGATGGTTTTATAATGATTGATCAATTAAGTTCACTAATTAACGATAATACATTAGTTGTTAGTATTATTATGGCTAACAACGAAATTGGCACTATTCAAAATATTAAACAAATTAGTAAGATTTGTGATGCTAATTCTACTTACTTTCATATCGATGCTATCCAAGCAGCAACCCATACAATGTTTGATTTAAAAGATACCGGGGTTGACTTAGCTAGTATTTCAGGACACAAGTTCCACGCTCCAAAAGGCATTGGATTGTTGTATGTAAAAGAGGGCACAAAAATCACTAATTTAATACATGGTGGTCAACAAGAATATGGCTTACGTAGTGGTACAGAAAATATCCCTTATATTGTTGGACTAGCAAAAGCAATGAAGATAGGTTTTAATCAGTTAAACGATTACGAGACAAAGCTAAATAATATCTCTAAATCTTTTTTAAAAGATTTAGATAATGCTAATATCGATTATAAATTGAACGGACCGAAAATTGGTAAAAATAGACTGCCAGGAAATTTAAATTTGTCATTTAGAAATATTGATGGTATGTCTTTATCGTTCTTATTAAATAAACAAGGTGTTTACGTATCAACTGGTAGTGCTTGTGATACTGAATCAATTGATATTAGTCACGTTATTAAAGCGATTAATATTCCGCAGCAATATCAATCTGCAACATTAAGAATTTCTTTTAGTACGTCGTTAACTAAAGATGAAATTGAATATGCGACTAAAATTATAATTAACACTATTAAATCCGAACAAAATTAAGAGCCTATTTTCATAGGCTCTCTTTAATTTCTATTTCTTTATATTCTCCTAAAGCTAAGCTTTCATCAAGCACAATATTACCGATTGAAACTCGCTTTAAGTAAATTACCTCATTTTTAATATATTTTACCATTCTTTTGATTTGATGGAACTTACCTTCTTTTATAGATATATATAATTCATTATCTGATATTTGTTCGACAATTGGTGTCATTGGTGTATATTCTCTGTCAGCACCGTCATAAATAGTAAACTCTTTACTTAATAATTCAATATTTTTAATTATTTTTTTTGTTTTAACATAATATTTTTTATATACATTTTTCTTTGGTGTAATTATATTATGTAAAAGTTCGCCATCATTCGTTAACAACATTAAACCAACAGTGTCTTTATCTAATCTTCCAGCAATTTTAAGATCAAACCGATCATACGGTGGTTTTAACAATTCAATTACTGTCGGGAATGTTAAATCGTGGTTAGCACTTAAATAACCCGCAGGTTTATTAAGCATTAATACAATTCTTTCCTTATAATATATCAATTCATTATCAAAATATACTATTTCTTTATTTGGATCAAATATATGTGATCCACTTCTAATTACTTGGTCTTCAATTCTAATTCTTTTATCTCTTATCAACTTTTTTACGTCTTTTCTTGTTCCATATTTTAAATTAGCTAAAAATTTATCAATTCTCATTTTTAACACCACCTATCTTTATTATATCAAAAAAGAAGTGAAACCACTTCTTAGTTTTGATATTTTTTTATTGTTTGATAAATTGAATATCCTGAAAGTTTTAAAAATTCAGCATCAATTTGTTTAACAGTTGATTTTGCATTAATAATATTTAAATATCTCTTATGTTTATTAAGTAGTAATTCTTTATTCACTTTAGTTTTATTAGCTTTTTCTATCAAATCTAAAAAACTAACTAATTCAACGATTTCATCATTACTATATAGTGTATAGTCAATTGGATAAGAATACATTTTCTCAGTCACCGAAGCTAATTCCAATTGATTTAGCTGTGAGAACTAGTTGTCCGTGAGGATCTACATGTTTAGCTCCACCTAAAGAAGTTTCACCAACTACACCGCCACCAACTACTTCTTCTAATGAAATTGATTTTAATTTTCGACCACGTAATTGAACCATTGAACCTGATCCTCCACTAAATAATAAATCAACAGCTTTAACTCCAAATTGCAACCCTAAAGTTCTATCAAACTGTGAAGTTATTCCGCCACGTTGAATATAAGCTAAGTTTGTATAACGAATTTCATGAATCGGAATAAGCTTTTGTAGTTGTTGAGTAATAACATCACCAATTCCACCAAGACGAATACTATCAGCTGAATCTTCAACAAGTTCACGAACAACAACATCACCGCCTTTAGCTTTAGCCCCTTCACTAACAACAATTATACTAAAAGTTTTACCATAACTATCACGTTCTTTAATTTTATCAATTACTTTATTTAGGTCGTAAGGTATTTCTGGTATTAAAATAATATCAGCACTTCCAGCTAATCCACCTTCAAGAGCTAACCATCCGGTATGACGTCCCATAACTTCAACAACCATTATTCGATCATGAGAAAACGCAGTTGTATGAATTTTATCTAATGCATCAGTGATAGTTTCTAGTGATGTATTATACCCAAAAGTAACATCTGTTGCCGGTAAATCATTATCAATTGTTTTTGGCACTCCAATTACAGGAACACCTTTACGATAAAAATCACGTGCTGAAGTTAACGTACCATCACCACCGATTATAATTAAAGCATCAACATTTTCTTTTTTCATGTTGGCTACAGCAATATCTGATAAATCTTTATATTCAACTGATCCATCTTCGTTTTCAATACGATAATTAAAAAGATTATCTTTGTTTGAAGATTTCAAAATCGTTCCACCTTCATGCATAATTCCTGACACAGCTTTTAAATCGAGGATTTGAAATTCATTTTTTAATAATCCGTGATAACCACGAGAATATCCAATAACTTCAATCCCATATTTTTTAATAGCAGATTTTGTTATACCATTGATTACAGCATTTAACCCACTGCAATCTCCTCCACCAGTAATAATTCCAATTTTTTTAATTTTATTCATCTAAATCTCCACCAATCTTACTCATTAACATTATACTAGAAGAACAATTCATAGTAAACAAAAACACAAGAATGAAAACGTTTTAATACAAGATAACAACGCTTTTATTAAATAATAAGTACATTCTTTTTGTATTTATGCTGTTTTTAATTTATAATATATATGTTTCAATGTTATAAGTAATTATTGTATAATAAATATAGAGGTGAAAACAATGCTGACAATGAAGGATATAATTAAAGAAGGACACCCGACTTTATCAATAAGAGCGAAATCAGTTGCACTACCATTGTCTGATGAAGATAAAACAACTCTTAAACTTATGATGGAGTTTTTAATAAATTCACAAGATGATGATATCGCTGAAGAACACGATTTGCGAGCAGGTGTTGGTTTAGCGGCTCCTCAAATAAATATTAGCAAAAGATTTATGGCAATCCTTGCCTGGGACGAACGAGATGAAGTTGAGCATAAATATTTACTTGTTAATCCAAAATTAACAAGAAATAGTATTGCTAGAACTTACATTGCAGGTGGTGAAGGTTGTTTGAGTGTTGACCGCGAGGTTGAAGGTCTTGTCTCAAGGTATAAAAAGATTACCGTAGTTGCTCATAACTACAATCTTGAAACAAATGAATTAGAACCAGTTGAATTAAAACTAAATGGTTATATTGGCGTTGTGTTCCAACATGAACTAGATCATTTAAACGGAATCTTATTCATTGATAAGTTACAAGAAAATTTAGATGGCGTCGAGCCAATAGAATTTATAGATTCAATAATAGAAAATCTAGAAGAAAAATAGGAGGAATTAAAATGAAATTATTTATCGATACAGCAAATGTAGATGAAATTCGTGAAATTGCAGCACTAGGTATTATTTGTGGAGTTACTACTAATCCAACTTTAATCGCGCGTGAAGGAAGAGACTTTAATGAAGTAATTAAAGAAATCGCTTCAATTGTTGATGGTCCTATCAGTGGAGAAGTTATTAGTTTAGAAGCTGAAGGTATGATTAGTGAAGGTCATGAGATTGTTAAAATCCATAAAAATATGGTTGTTAAAATCCCAATGACTGAAGAAGGATTAAAAGCAGTTAACGTATTAAGTAAAGAAGGAATCAAAACAAATGTGACATTAATTTTCAGTGCTAACCAAGCATTATTTGCAGCACTTGCTGGTGCTACTTATGTTAGTCCTTTCGTTGGTAGACTTGACGATACTTTACATGATGGTATTCAAGTAGTAAGTGAAATTAGAGATATTTTTGATATTTATAGTTTAGATACTGAAATCATCAGTGCAAGTATTAGATCTCCAAAACAATTAGCTGATAGCGCACTTGTCGGAGCACACATTGCAACTGTACCTTATGGAGTTCTTAAGAAATCAATGAATCATCCTTTAACTGATAAAGGAATTGAATCATTCTTAGCTGACTGGAATAAAGTATTCGGTAACAAGTAAAACATTATATATAATAAAGGATGATTTTTATCATAAAATCATCCTTTTTTTATTTCATTAAACCTTCACAAGACTATCACACTACTTTCAAATCTATTTGATATACTAGGGGTATCTTAATCAATAGGAGGATTAAATTAT
>JASFZA010000046.1:0-4827 GCA_045046715.1 Candidatus Izemoplasma sp. | reverse complement strand
ACAATTGATGGTGAAGATGCAAAAGATTTTGATGACGCTGTTGATGTTGAAGTGCTTTCTAATGGGAACTACAAGTTAGGCGTACATATTGCTGATGTTAGTCATTACGTTACTAAAGGTAGTGTACTTGATGAAGAAGCTATCAAAAGAGGAACAAGTGTTTACTTACCGGGAATGGTAATTCCAATGCTTCCTGAAAAATTATCTAACGGGGTTTGTTCACTACGTCCAAACGTTGACCGTGCTACAATAAGTTGTACAATGGAAATTGATCCTAAAGGTAAGATTGTTAATTATAAAATCTACCCTTCAGTTATAAATTCTAAGCACCGAATGACTTACAATAAGGTTAATTCAATCTTAGATGGTGATAAAGAATTAGTTGCACAATATAAAGACATTGAAGATAATTTACATGAAATGTTAAAACTATCTAAAATATTAAACAATAAAAGAAACTTACAAGGTTCAATTAACTTTGAAACAGAAGAAGCTTATATTATTTTAAATGAATCAGGTAAAGCAGTTGATATTAAATTACGTGAACGTGGGCTTAGTGAAAGAATTATTGAAGAGTTTATGTTGCTAGCTAATGAAACAATTGCGGAACATTTACACTGGCTTAATTTACCGTTTATCTACCGTATTCATGAAAAACCAAAAGAAGAAAAATTATCTAGACTTATTAAGATGTCAACAGCACTTGGATTTCCGGTTAAAGGGAAAACAGAAGTAAGTAGTTTTGAACTACAAAAACTACTAGCTTCAGTTAAAGGTTCATCTGCTGAAAAAGGGATTAACTTAATTATGTTAAGATCAATGCAAAAAGCAATCTATAGTGAACTTAACTTAGGGCATTACGGTCTTGGATTTAAATACTACACACACTTTACATCTCCAATAAGACGATATCCAGATTTAATTGTTCATCGTTTACTTCGTGAATACTTATTTAAAGATACTAAATCAACAAAAGTAATTAAATACTATGAAGAACATATGAAAGATTTAGCTGCTAAAACAAGTGAACGTGAAAGAATTGCTGTTGTGTTAGAACGTGAAGTTGACGATATGAAAAAAGCAGAATATATCTCAAAGCACATCAACGAAGTGTTTGATGGTATAATAAGCAGTGTTACGTCGTTTGGGGTATATGTATCATTAGCTAATACAGTTGAAGGGCTTGTCCATATAACTGCGTTAGATGACGATTATTACATCTTTGATGAAGATTTGTTGCTGCTAACAGGTCAAAGAAGAAAGAAAACATATCGCATTGGCGATAATGTTAAAGTTAAGGTTCTAAAAGCTAATATTGAAGCCGGAGAAATCGACTTTAAAATTATGTAAAAAATTGAGGTGGTTATATGAAAGTAATCGCGCAAAATAAAAAAGCATCACACGATTATTTCTTACTTGATCGTTATGAAGCTGGTATTGTTCTTAAGGGAACAGAGATTAAATCGATTCGCGCTGGCAAGGTAAGTATTAACGACTGTTACGCACGAGTACGTGGAACAGAAATGTTTTTAGTGAATATGCATATTTCAAAATATAGCCACGGAAATGTTTTTAATCATGATGAAACTAGAAGTAGAAAGCTTTTACTTCATAAAAAAGAGATCATTAAGATCTCTAATAAAATGAAGTTAGAGTCACTATCTTTACTTCCTATTAAAGTATATATGTCTCAAGGTTTGTGTAAGATAGAACTCGCACTTGCCAAAGGTAAAAAGAATTATGATAAACGTCAATCTTTAAAAGAAAAAGATGCAAATAGAAGAATTCTAAAATCGTATAAGGATAATTACTAATGGAAGAGTTTTTTATACTACTATTAATAATTACTGTTGCTGCATTCATTACAGGTACCAGTGGATTCGGATCGAATCTAATCACTTTGCCTTTATTAATTTATTTCTTTGAGTATAAAGAAGTATTGCCAATTATTGTAACAATTAATATTATGTTGAATATCACAATGCTTAAATCAAGCAAGAAATTTTCTTTGAACGTATTAAAAGATATTTGGGTGATTGTGTTTTTAGGAGTAACATTCACGTTTGTTGGTATATGGCTATTAAATTATTTTGATTCAAGTATTATTATTACTATTGCGGGAATATTTATTATACTTACAGTAATAAATAAACTTTTTGTGAATTTGTTATTTAATATAAAATTTATTGTTAGCGATAATATTCTAGTTCAGGTTGTAGTAGGGATACTTAGTGGTTTAATGAACGGTCTTGCGGCGATGGGTGGATTAGCTGTTTTAATCTATTTATCAAATAGAGAAATAGAGAAAGATGATTTTAAAGTTACATTGGTTACTTATTTCTTTGTGATGAATGTAATGAATATCATTGGATATATTGCAAATGGACAATATACAAGTGTAGTAATTACTAATATCAGTTACTACGCTATTCCAGCAATTATTGCGACACTTATTGGTGTTAAATTAAGTAGTAAAATCAATGATAAAACATTCCAAATTGTAGTAAGTTTTATCTTACTAGCAATGGGGATTAATATGTTATTTTAGCATTATATGCTATAATATAGATAGAAACAACGTGGGGTTGTTTATGGATTCGACAGAGTGATTAGCGCTTGATTAGCATGTCTAGTTGGTACTAGTAAAAATACCAGGTTAAATATAACCGGAAACACAAATTACGCATACGCTGCTTAAGAAATAAGCGCGATCTCCCCTTTACTACTTCTACATAGTTTAGATGTGAGACCAATTAGTAGAATATATCTAGGACGTGCCGTCTTAACAGAATAGATGAACTTAATAAGACTCGTTAGTAACTTGGCCGTTTGTCACTTGGTTGCTAATTAAAATAATTGATGAACTAAGCATGTAGAATATTAAGTTTCGGTTTCTTTGGACAGGGGTTCAAATCCCCTCAACTCCACCATCTGGATTGTATACGGTAAATTGGACATTGATATTCGTCACTTTGCCGTTTCCTATAGAAAAACCATCAATTTGATGGTCTTTTTTTATGGCTTTGTTGAAAGGTTTCTTCAAATTCGATTGGTGTTTTATATTTTAAGGATGCATGTGGACGGTGTGTATTATAAAACACCATATATTTGTCAATAGCTTTTAACAAATGTTCATAGCTATTATAGATATGACGATAGATTTCTTCCTTCTTAAGACTTGCAAAGAAACTCTCAGCAACCGAGTTGTCATAAGGACATCCTTTCTTTGAAAATGATTGTGCTACGTTATTATCACCTAAAAACTCAGTGAAAACTCTGGCAGTATACTGTAATCCCTGATCGCTATGAAATATTAGTTTCGTAGGACTCCCTCTTTCTGTTAATGTTAGATTCATTAATCTTACTATTACACAGGCTTCCAATGTCTTTGATAAAACATATCCAACAACTCGTCTTGAATATAAATCGATTATGACAAATAAATAGTAGTGTAAGTTCCTAACTTTAATATATGTTATATCACATACCCATATTTTGTTTGGTTCAGGATAATGTTCAGACTTACTTATGATATTTGGTTTATAGGAGTGATTTCTTTTATGGTAGTTATTGTAATTATCATCTGGTAAGTTTGAAACTAAATCCATCTCTCTCATTAATCGAATTACTCTTTTTGTACTGATTATATTATCATCTCTCATTAAGATTCTTCTAATCTTTCTAGATCCAAATCTACCATCTGATTCTTCAAATATTCGTTTAATCAGTGGACGAAACTTTGTGTCCTCCAAATCTATAATTGTAACCTTGGGTTTTCTTTTTTTATCATGATAAAATGTAGATGTATGGATATCTAAAACTCTGCATATAGTTTTAATCGGATATTCTAAATTGTTGAGTGCATGTGCTAACTCAATTTTTATCTTTTTCTTAATGTTTAAGTCGAAGATTATATACCTCATAATATCATTTTCTCTTATTACCCTATCAAGTTTGACTTGATCATCTCTAAGTTTTCTTTTGCTCATCAAATGTTCTTTTATGTCTTTCTTCTTTAGATTTTCAATCCAGTAATAGATTGAGTTCCTTGGAATACTAAATTCTCTTGATATCTTTGTTACTGATTCACCTTGAGCATATTTCTCTACGATATCCATTTTTAATTCTAACGTGTAATTCATAATTACCACCTTTCAAATAAGTTTGTGACATTATTTATGTCCAGTGGTATAATATATCATAAGAATGACTATAAAAGGAAACAGGACGGTGATAATTTATTTTTAAATTTAAGCGATTTAATAATCTCAGTAGTAATGAAATTGGATTACATATTAAAGAGACTATTCCCGCCAATGTTGAAAAAGGATTTGTTCCTGATTATGTTTTTCATATTGTTGAGAAAACGACAAATAAAAAAGTGGGTTTTATCGATATTAGAATTGGATATAGTAAAGGACTGTATTTTGGTGGACATATTGGATATACAGTTTATGAAGAATATAGAGGGAATAATTTCGCACTTAAAGCTTGTAGATTAATCAAAGAAGTAGCTTTACATCACAAAATGGATAGACTCTATGTTACATGTAGTCCTGATAATATTGCTTCAAGAAGAACATGTGAGAAACTTGGGTTAGAGCTATTAGAGATTGTGGATTTACCTATAGATAATGATATGTATTTAGAAGGCGAAAGACTAAAATGTATATTCTTATGGGAACTTCAATGATGTTTTTGGTTGACATATAATTAATTAAAATACGTTTTCCGTCACTTTTCCGTTTTCATCACACTAAGTATCTGTGCCACATATTTTGATTGCGGAATAAATGTAGCACAGATTTATGTGCTACAAATATAGAT
>JASFZA010000045.1:0-24978 GCA_045046715.1 Candidatus Izemoplasma sp. | reverse complement strand
ACGTAGTCTGTTAATACAAGCCTTTTGTTATTTGGACCTGATTCTATAATTCTAAACTTGAAACATCCTTGTTGACTAGTTAATCCAGGAATTTTAAATACTACAATTGTTCCTATACCTATAATAATGATTAACATAAGCATAATGATTTTTTTACTTTTATTCATCTTTTATCACCCGATAACTTTCTATAAAAATACGAAGAACAGTTAGTGTTAATAAAAACGCAATTTAAGAGACAAGTGAAAATCCAATTACTCCCCCAACAATAGTAGCGATTATGATGATTGCCCAATAAATAATTCGCTGTTTATTATTACCTCTATTATTAGCCTCGTATTCTTTTGTGCGAAGTTTATCTGCTGAAGTCATCACTTTATTTGGCGTTAAAATAAAAGGATTACCTTTAGATGGACTAAATCTAGAAAACGTATATAATACTTCATTATTCTCTCCTGCATCAAAGCTATATTTAGCATGAAATTTTTGGGGAAAAAATTTATCGTATACAACGTATACATCAACCTTTTCTTCAGGAATCTCTACATCTAACGATCGACCATTTTTTAACTCACCTAATACTTTAAGATTAACATCATTAAGCTTGATATCACCTTTTAATTCCGTATTTATACAAATCCTTACTTTCATTGCGGATGCAACAAAGTGTTTCCTTCTATGAACAACAAGTTTTCTCACTTTATTCATCTCCTTTCCTATTTCATTATTTTACTATCTAAAAAAAGCTTTAAGTACCAGCTAAGTACAATAACTAGAAATGCTAGAAATCATTACTAGTCACATGTCACATACTTATCCAATATTATTTATCAATACAGGTAAATATTATTCCATATTCTTCTAGTTCATGAGGATCATATAAATTAATTTTAAATCCTTCTCCAATATGATAAAAATCACCGTCATACTCCAATAACCAATCAACATCACCATAACGAGCAGTACATGTTTCAGTTGAGAAGTCATAAACTGGACTTGGATATGAAAGAGTAACCCCAAAACCATCATCAGCACCTAATCTTTTCCAAATCGTATAATCGTCATCGGCATGAACAATATTAAATTCCTCAATACTAATACCTGAAACTGAATACATTTTCTCACTACAAGCACTTAATACAAGTACTATCATCATTAAAACAATTACACATACTTTTTTCATAATTACACTCCCCCTATAAGCTATTTTTAAAAAATCATTAAATCGTAAATTTAATATACAATCAAAAGCGTAACTGCTCCTGAAACAAGAACAAGCTCTTCTTAAATCTTTATCATTCCAAATAAAAATACGACTTACAACTTTTCTCTCATTTTTTTACTTATTAGTAACTTAACTCACTATATATACAAAACTCATTATAAACAAAAATAATCCTATACTAATTATAATCCTAATAACATCATAAATCAAATTATAATATCTTTATTTAATTCACTTTGTTTTTTCTTCATAAATGATTTTCCATAGTCTTAATCATCACTAGGTGATGATCATTGTTAGTCAGCATTTGGAAAATCAAAATATTCTTCAATACTAATTTCTTTTTTGTAAATATCAACTACCATGTTAAAGAACTCTTCCTCAAATGTTTCATTTAGCTCCAAAAATTCTTCTACTGAATATTCCACTTCACCATTTAATGTGAATAATTTGTCATAAAAATGATACGTGTAACCATCAATACTATTTGTAAACGTAATACTATTCCACCTTGAAAAATCAATGTTAGCCATCCAACCATTGCTAGAAGTTGTGAAGACGTCTTCTTCAATTGAATAAACAAGATCAGGATAATGTAAAAAGATAAACTCAAGATTTGTATAAACTATATGTTCTGGAATCACAATTTCAATATCATTAATATTTCTAATATTAGTTAGAAGTAGCTCACGGTTAAATGCAAATACCATTATACTAATAACATATCCTTCATCATTTAACAGCAATTCAATTGTTTCATTATCTAATTCTTTTGTATATATATTTGTACTGCTCACTCTGGTATAACCAGTAGTGTAGTCTTCTTCCATTATAAATAACGGATATGTATTTAAAGCAACACAAGCATTTTGATCTATTTCACTATCAATCCCAACATAACCATCTTGATATGGGTAAACATATATATAATATTCACCATCAAAATATGTATATAAAGAAAAATCTTCAATTATCAATCTACAATCTCCATCCTCATCAAAAGCGATGTATTCATCACTATAAAATGACATCTTAAATTCCATTGATAATACTTCATTAACTGTATAAAAGTTAATGTCATCATCATCATCGTCATCATCACCAAAAAGGAATGAACATCCTGATAAAATAAATATTACACTAAATAAACTAAATAACTTAATAACTCTCATAAATACCCTCTCCAATAAAATATAACTTCATTACTTACCCAATAACTATTATAAGAATGTACCAAATCCTGCAATTGAAAATATAGTAATAATTTCAAAGTCAAACATCAATAATACCCTTCTAAATGTTATTCACTTTCATTATAGTAAACTGTATCTTCACCTAAAAAGATATAAACGTAATAATCAGGATCACCAAAGAACCCATATCTAAACACTTGAAACATTTCTAACGCTTCATCGTAGTATACGTGGTAGTTATTAGACATTATCTTAGTCCAAATACTAATCTCACCTTTTAATGCTTTATGCGCAGCCTCAGCTGCGTCTTCTTCAGTATTAATTGGAGATCCATAAACATATACTTCATATCCTGTATCCCGCAATTCAGTTGGACTTGTTAATGTTAAAGATTCTGTCTCAACATGATAGACACTAGGGTTATCTACTCGCATTAAGCCCCCTAGAAGCATCGCGATTGGTACAATTAAAACTATTGTTAAAATTTTACGTTTTTTACTTTTATTTTTAAACATGTTTAAATTCCTCATTTATTAGTATTTGTCTAACTCAATATGCACTGGCACTTCCACTTATACTATTACAATATCATTTTAGAAAGAGTTTGCTTCACATACCTTTCTAATCTAAATCTTCAATTACTTTATCTCGATCTAATTCACTAGGAACAGACCTCTCAATAAGTTCGTATTCCCCAGTTCCTATCCGTTCCATATCAACTTCCCATTCACCGCTAACCAAAAAAGCAACTTTACCATCATTATTGGTTAAATCATAATGATCATAAAAAATTAAGGATATAAAAGGTGTTAAGTCATCCCAAGTTAAAATCTCATTTAAACTGCATTCTTGTAACGCACAAAAAAGTTGTGCGGCATTTTCAATAACTAACGCTTCAGCTATAATACTATCTTTCTCAATATTAATAATCAACTCTTCATCACCATCAACAACATCATCATCATCAACATCATCACTACACCCACCTAAAAGCACTAGTACACTCACAAATAAAAATACTTTAATTAGTTTCATAATACTCTCCCTTTTTTACTTTAATAATAACATAAAAAAAGAAGTCAGTAAATGACTTATTTTTCATTTATTAGATTATCGAATTGTAAAAATATATTCTCGTATCCTGATCTATATTCCTTAATATATTCGATATCAAAAGCGTTAGTATAGACTACTTTTAAGTATATAAGTTCCCCATCAGCATTTTGATAAAACTCTAAATCTATTGTTGATGTTTCGTTATTCATCGTTATAATTAACTTCGCTTTAGGCATAAGCATAACTAAAACTGCACTCTTAACATAAGTTTCATCAGCAAGTTTATCAAATAATTCTTGAATAACAACGCCATAGTCATTTAAATCATTAGTTATAAAATCACTTTCATAAGGAAACTCCCCAAAACCAGTTGATAAAAGTTCTATTTCAAAGATATCGTAAGAATCAATTACCCAAACTGTATCAGTAACCATATATTGACTAAAACTAGTATATACATCATCTTGTACATCACCTGAACTATCTAATCTTAAATTAATTTCTATCTCTTTAACTAAAACATCTTCACTACTGCACCCTACAAGCATGACTAGCAATAATAAAACTAACATCCTCTTCATTTATATTCCCCCTATTATTTCCCATCTTAATAATACCATAATAAGTAATTCATTATTACTTCTACCTTGTGACTTACAATAATAAGGATATAAACTACAAAAAATGAAGAAGGTTATTCTTCTTCATTTGTAGTCATTCGTATTAATAATAAATAATTAAAACCCTTGCTTTGATTTCAACACCAATAAAGATAGCTTTATTCAATTAGTTTTAACTTATCTAAATCAACATTACGCTTTAAGATTTCTCTTAAAGTAGTTAATTGTTCTTCTGTATATTTACTTTTAATTATATAACTTGATCTTGCTTTAGAATACCCGATGTAAATAAATTGTTTTGTCTCGATAATTTTATACATTTCACTAAACTCATATAAACCATCAATATCGCCTTTTTTTACTTCAATTCCTTTATCACTTATTTTAACAGCGATTTTATCACCGTAAAACTCATCACCATCATATACTTTTCCTAATCTTTTTTTATAAAAAAGTGGGAAAAGTGAAAAGATTATTATACATAACAATGAATAAGCAATCATCCCTAAATCATTATTTATAATTGCCATTGTCCCCATTCCTAAAAAGACAATATCAGCAACCACAAGGATTAATGTACTAGAATGTTTTCTAATATACTTGTCCCAAAAGTAATAACTTATAAATTCTTCTTTATTTACTTTATATTCAACACTAACTTCATCCATATTATTTCTCCTTTAGTACAAATCTTTATCAATAGCATATTCATCTGGTTCTGCTTCTAGTTTTTCTTCTTTAACCGGAACACCAATTCGATTCCCATTTTTATAATTATATTTAGGGACTTCTGAAATAATAAATCGGCATGAATCGCAGTAATATGACACTATCGCTCCTGGTTTAAAAAAATGTGGTTCAGTTAATTGTAAACGGTCATCAGGCACAACCGCAGTAAACATCGTTAATTTATTAGTTAGCGGTGACCAATATCCTTGTTGTTTAAACATTGGTATGTATCCTTTTTCCATTGTTGCTTTGCATTTTGGACATTCCATTTTATCACTCCTTTACACTCATTACTAATATTATATAACATTTTGGTGATTTTAAATAATATTATTTACTATTAGAAGAAGATAAAAGCAAATCTGCTTTTATCTTCTTCTAATATATATATTTTTTTGTTAATTCAATTACTTCTTTTTCAGTTTTAAGTTCCACTGCCTTATCAACAAGATTTCTTAAATCTTCTTTATTTGATTTAGCAATTAACTTTTTAATATCTAACCTAACATTAGGGACAACGCTTATTTCATCAAAACCAATTCCAGTTAATAAAGGGATTGAACTACTGTTTGATCCCATTTCACCACAAATACTAATTGGTTTATTATACTTATGTACCTCTTTAACAATCTCATCAAGAACTTTAATAAATACGGGATTATTAGGTTGATATAAATGAGCTATTGCATCGTTACTTCTGTCTGCGGCGAAGAAGTATTGAATCAAGTCATTCGACCCTACACTAAAGAAGTCAACATATTCCGCTAAGTGTTTAATGATATAAATTGAAGATGGTACTTCAATCATAATTCCTAGTTTGTAGTTGAATATAATACCTTCATTAGTTAAATCTCTTTCAACACCTTTAAGAATTTTATGTGCTTCTAAAAATTCCTCATACGTTGAAATCATTGGTAGTAATACATGTAAATCACCACATATTGAAGCTACTAGTAAAGCTCTTAATTGTCTTTTAAAAATATCAGGGTTATTTAGACAATACCTAATTGACTTACAACCTAAAGAAGGATTTAGTTCAAATGATTTATATGGTGAACTTAATTCTTTATCTCCCCCAATATCAAGTGTTCTAATAACTACTTTGTTATTATTTATCGCTTTTAATATGTTTTGATAAACAATAACTTGTTCCTCAAAACTTGGCAAATCAATTCGGTTCATAAATAGAAACTCTGTTCTAAAAAGTCCAATTCCAAAGTCGCTATCATATTTTAAGTTATCAATTTCAAATTCGTAATTGATATTAACATTTACATCAATTTTAAATCCATCAATGGTTTCACTTTTTATATTTTTTATTTTTTTGTTAGATTTAGTTTCTAATTCTTGAACCATTTTTTTGTAGTCATTCAGTTCCTTTTGAGTAGGATTACACGTTAATTCTAGATTCTTAGAATTAAATATAACCATTTTATCATTTTCAATTTCTAAAAAAGCATTCTCAACACCAAAAACAAAAGGTATCCCCAAGCTTCTAGCTAAAATTGATGAATGAGCTGTAAGTCCACCTTTTAACGAGATAAATCCCAGAACGTGTTTATTAGTAAATAGTGTTATGTCTGATGGTAGTAACTCATTAACAATAAGAATTACATTTTCATCAAATGTAATTGCGTTAATAAAGTCATTTTCTAAGTAACTAACCACTCGTTTTGAGATATCACGTAAATCAACAGCACGTTCTTTCATATATGGATTTTCCATATATTCAAAAGAAGATGCATAAGTCTCAATTGCTGTATCAAATGCAAATGATGCACTCAACTTATTAACTTCAATAATCCTCTTAGCTAAGCGATATAACTCGCTATCTTTTAAGATATGAATATGTGCTTCAAAAATTAATGCTTTATCTTCACCAACACTATTTTTAACTTGTTTTATAATTTCCAATAAGTCTTTTTCAACACTTAAAATAGCTTCATCTAACAGATGAAGCTCGTGAGTTGTATCTTCAATTATTATTGGGCTAACAACGGTGTTATATCTATGTAGAAAATAAGTTCTCCCATAGACAATGCCTTCACTAGCGCACGTTCCTAAAAGTTTCATATAATCACTACCTTTTATAATTATATTTAAGCATAATACCTATAATATATCAATATTATCACATTAATGATTTAACGTAATTATCAACAGCGTAAGCAACCCCATTTTTACTATTAGAAAAAGTAACAAAAGTTGCTTTTTCTTTCACTCTATCAATTGCGTTCCCCATCGCAACGCTGTATTTAGCAAATTCAAACATTGAAATGTCATTATCTTGATCACCAAATACTACTATTTCATCACTTGTAATATTAAATTTATTTCCTAAAGCTTTTACAGCATTACCCTTAGAGCTATTTTTAGGAACTAAATCTAAATAACCTGTGTGGCTTCTCACTTGAGAAATGCCTTTGATATGAGTGTACATATCTTTCAACAATTCATATTTAACTGGGTCATTTTCAATTAGTAATACTTTATAAATATCGTTATCTTTAGCTATTGATTCATTATCAACATCTAAGATAAAGTTTGTTCTTTGATCTGCTGGTAAATGTGCTTGCGTCTTTTTAAAGAAATCAACACGGTAGTTTGGTTTTGAGTAGATTCCTACTTCAGCGTAACTAAGATTTAAAACATTATTTTCCGAAGAAATACTTAGAATCTCTTTAACTTCATCTTTTGTAATTACAGCTTTCACTATATAGTCATTTTGTTTAATGTTTTTAACGACACTACCATTGTACATAATATAATAATTATCTTTTCCTAAAATATGAAAATAGGGTTTTAATAATTGTTCAGGGCGACCTGTCGCAATTATTACTAAGACGTTGTTATCACGTAAATACTTAAGTGATGCCAAATTTTGGATTGAAATTTCATTATCTTTATTAAGTAATGTCCCATCCATATCAAATACAGCCATTTTAATCATTTTTTTCACCTCAAAGAAAAAACACCACCAAAAAGGTGGTGTTCTATTTTATTTAGTCTGTGATTACTAAGTTTGCAACTAAGAAATCAATTGTTTTTTGGTAAACAACTTCTTGAGCAACTGCTTCAGGAGCAACAGAGCTTTTAACTTGCTCAAGTTCCATACTGTATTGGGCACCTATTTCTAAGTACTTAGCATCTTTTTCTTCTTCACTTGCTTCAATTTTTTCAGCTACTGAAATAGCTTCAACAATTAAGTTATACGATAAAGATTTTTCAGCATCAACCATTAATTGTTCATCAAATTGTTCTTCTGTCATACCTGAGTATTGTAAGTAAGTAGCAAGATCTAATCCATATTGTTTTGCTTGGGCAATTGAATTGTCTCGTAAACGATTTTTTTCTTCAGTAATCATTTCTAAAGCCATTTCAAAAGTTGCATTTTTTGTAGCTTCAGCTACAGCAAAATCAATAGTAAGTCCTTTGTTAGTTTCATCAAGCTTTTTTTGTAGAGTTGCTTTAGTATCAGCTTTTAAAGCTGCAACATCATCAATACCATCTTTATTTAATTCTTTAACGAATTCATCTGTTAAATCAGGGAATTCTTTAAATTTCATTTCATGTAAAGTTACTTTGAAGATTGCATCTTTACCTTTTAAGTTTTCTGCTTGGTAATTATCAGGGAAAGTTACTTTTAAATCTTTAACTTCGCCTAATTTCATTCCAATCATTTGTTCTTCAAATCCAGGAATGAATTGTCCAGAACCAATTAATAGTTCATAATTTTCAGCTTTTCCGCCTTCAAATAATTCACCATCAACAGTACCTTCAAAATCAAAGATTGCAGTATCTCCATCTTCAATAGATCCTTCTTCTTTTAAAACTAATTCAGCATTTTCAGCTGTAAGTTTTCCTAATTCTTTTAATACTGCTTCTTCTGATACTTCATTATTTAATTTATTAAATTTAAGTCCTTTATAATCACCTAATGTAATTTCTGGTTTAACAGCAACTTCAGCAGTAAATGTAAATCCTTTACCTGCTTCAACTTTACTCATATCTAAATCAACTTTAGGTTGAGCAACAACTTCAACTTTAAGTTCAGTTACAGCTCCAATATAAGTTTCTTGAATAACGTGGTTAATTGCTTCTTCATATAAAGATTCAATTCCATAATGTTGTTCAAAAACACTTCTTGTTACTTTACCTTTTCTAAAACCTTTAACTTCAACATCACTTTTAACTGCATTAAAAGCATGTGCTAAGCCATGTTCGAATTGTTCTTTTGATACTTCAATTTCCAGGCGTACTTTTGAACCTGAAAGTTTATCTAATTTAGCCATATATTGTTTCCTCCTAATTTCTACAAAATCTTATTTATTATAACATAAATTTACTATTTGTAAACTATATTTACTTCAAATTTTAAACAATTTATCTATTTTAGATCTTTCTTAAAGAATCAAGGATTTCAACCATCGCCCAAGTATCTTGTTGACAGTAAAGTGTAAGGGCGTGTAATCTATTTTTTAGTTCTTCAGGATTTAATTCTTTATATCCGGCATAAGCATAAACTGCTTCCATTCCGTTTCCTACTTCCATCCCTTTATAAGTTAGTTTACTAAAAATTGGTAAAACTTTTTTTATACTATAAGACCCACTTAAATCTTCATGGTAGTAATTAACTCGCTTAGCACGTTCAGGGTCAAACCCTAAAGCCTCAAACAGCTTTGTATTTGTTTTAATGACGTGCATTAAATCAAATAGTCGTTCATTCATCGCAAGCAACTGTTCACCGTATTCTGGATAAATTGCCGCTAACTCCTTAATTCTTGTTTTTTCAAAAGCTTGATTGTAAACCATGATTGAACCACCATCATCAATAATATACTCACAAAGCTTTTTCACAAGCATCTCGCGATTATCTTCATGGTTAGCTGATAAGTATTCTAAATGATCTAGTTCCTTATCACATACACCCGGTTCTTTTTCAATATGTAAACTGAACTGGAATAAACTTTGAGCGTATGCTTTTTCTCCTCTAAACCGTGGTAACGGACACGGGAAGCTTTCAAAATCTAAATGATATATTGGATATTTAATAATGTCAATAATACTTCTTATCTTTGCAATATCATAATACGGTTTATGTGTGATTGCAGCGTCACGCTGAATTTGATTATTTTTACGAGTTAAATAGTCGTGAGGAAGATCTGTCATCTTAAAGTATCCATCATTTAATAGTTCAAAATAATCATACTTCGTCCCACTTTTATCTTTAAACCCGTGATGTTTATTCATAAACATTGCAATACTATTTTTTTCAGGTAATTTGTCATAACAAATATCTTTAAAAATACACTCACGCATTTTTTTTATTTGACAGTGTTTCCCTAAAATTACTTTAGTCATATCTGATTCAAGAATTCGATTAGTTACTTTATTAATTTCCGATTCCATCAACGGTAATAACTCTTTTGTTAAATCCGTTAAATCAATTAATACTGCAATATCTTCAGTATACATTGGTTCCCCTTCAAGATACTTACCATCAAATACGTAATCATGATTTAAAACACCTAAATAATACTTAGCGTCTTTTACATCTTCCTCAATAACAAATCTTTGGAAAAGTAAATCATAAACATATGTCCCAACATCAGTAAACCGTTGTTTTAACTTATTTCTTTGTTTTAAGTATTTTTCACTAAAGAGTAATTCAGGATCAAGCTTTTCCATCAGATGCATAATATTATTATCATCTTTATAGAAAATACTTTTTCTTACCTTATCTTCAGTATACCCAAGACTTAAAAACTTATTTGACGTTGTTGCTTTTACCTCAACAACATTAATATGTTCACTTCGGTTATAAATATCTACAAAACAACTTAAGTTAAAGTTGTTATGTTCTCTAATAAACATCTTTTGAACACCGTATTCAACACCAAACCGAGTTTCGCCACCAAAGTGTGACTTAACCTTATTTGCAAGTAATATTTCAACTTGATTGAAGTAAGGCATCATTACTTTTAAATGAGTTGTATCAACTTCTAAAAAGTCACTATCTTCATCAACCGAAAAGTTTTCTAGCGTTTCAACAAGTTCGTAGTAACGTTCTTTTTCAAAATCGTCAAGGTCTTTACGTTGATAAATATTATTAAGTGCAGGATACCGATTACATCTAATATATTCCATAAACGTACTTTTAGTAATATTCATTTCACCCATTTTAATAACCTCCTTACTATAAACTATTCATCAACCCTAAAAATTCACGGTTGTGAATTGTTGGTCCATTTTCATGTAATGTTAAACTCTCTTCAAATATTTCTAAGATATCGTCTAACTTCATCCATTTAACTTCTAGACCTAAGTCAGTTTCTTCTTCAGTTAAATTAACGCTGTTAGTATCTTCAATATACTCACAAATATGATAATGATTTTCCCATGTGCTATCTAAAAAGAACTCTTTAATTGTTACTTTCTCTTCTAATACTTTAACTTTTATTCCTGTTTCTTCAAGTAACTCTCGAACCGTACATTCACTTAACGTTTCCAGCGGTTCAAGTCCACCACCAGGAAAAGTATAAATATCATATTTCTTTAAATGAACCATTAAGAATAATCCGTCACGTTTGACAATCCCGCGACATGCAATTCTTGTATTTTCTTTGTTTATTTCTTCTTCAGTTATTCCATCATAAAATAATTCAAGTTCCATCAACTCACCTCAATTTAAAAAAATGCAGTTATTCTGCATTTTTTCTAATAATTTCTTTAATCTCTTCTTGGAAGACATTGATTCTAAAAGGCTTTAATACATAATAATTAGCTCCAATATCAAATGCATCCATTACTTGATCTTTATTTTCAACTTTAATCATAACTAAAATAGCTGTATTTTTAAACTTACTAATCGCTCTTAAACGTTTAATTGATTCTGGCCCACTCATAACTGGCATATTCCAATCAATAATTACTAAATCTAATTGATCTAGACCCTTAATAACCTCGAACATTTCTTCACCATTACTTGCATCATAAAATTCAAATCCCAAATCTAAAACACTGTCTTTTACAACCTTACGAATTGTTTCTGAGTTCTCAACGCATAAAATACTAGCCATCATTTTCACTCCTTGAGTAATTCATAAATATTTTAACATAAGCTATTTTAATTTAAAAGCACCTATCTAATAAATAATTAATTATTTACTTAAATCTTATCAAACGTTTTTTTGTAATGTTTTCGGTTAATTTATTTTTAATAAATGTAATTGCTTCTTCTCCAGCGTCACTTTTCTTAACCGCAATACCACGTAATTTATCAACGTAAATATAAAGAATATTTTCAGATTCTCGAGCACTATAAAATTCACTCCACATTTTATCAACAATAATATCATTATTTTGGTAATGAAACTTTGTATCAGTTAATGTATAAGTCATTCTAAATTGATCAGAATTGTTATCGTAATACTTAC
Organism: Candidatus Izemoplasma sp.; assembly: GCA_045046715.1. Classification (GTDB taxonomy): domain Bacteria; phylum Bacillota_I; class Bacilli_A; order Izemoplasmatales; family Izemoplasmataceae; genus JASFZA01. The sequence continues at coordinate 12,719 of JASFZA010000045.1, read as the reverse complement.
CAGCATTTCTTCTTAAGAAAATCGAAAGACCAATAATGAAAAACATTATTCCTAAACCGATGATTGTAAACAAATATGTTTCCATAAATAACGGAGATATGATTAAATAAACAACACTAATAACTAATCCCACTCTTTTGTATGGCTGAAACATATTTGAAATCATATGTGTAAAGACAAACTCAACATAGTCTTCACGATTTAATTCTTGATTAAATTTAATTTCCATTTTTATTCCTCTTTTCAATTTTAGCCTATTTCTTTAACATTATAATCAATTTCAATAAATATCCCTTTAATAGATAAATTAGGATAAATATCTTTTAAGTACTGTACACTTTTTTCAACTTCAATTAAATGATTACCATCACACTTTACATTACCAGTGCAATTACTATGTCCTGCTAAATAAATTACTTTAGAACCACGACTAATCGAAATATCAATACTATATTCTAAAGTACTTTTAGCGTCATCGTTCCCTTCAATAAATACATTGTCCATTCCAGGAAATGTAATATTATCAACAATGAATCCTTCATGTAAATTCCTAACATAGTTTAGTCCAGCATCTTGAAATAAACCATCAATACAGTTTAATAACGTTACTACTTTTTTCATAAGTCACCTCTTATTTTTGTCAATAATATTATAACTTATTCACTATTTTAAATCTATAATTATTTTACAAAAAAGTAATATTACTAAACCTTATTTGAAATAATATTCTAAATAAGGTATAATTAACGTAAATAAAATAAAGGAGGAACTTCATGAAACCAAAGTTTAAAAGTATTATTAGGTTTGATTATTTATCAACATTATTATTTATTATAACTGTTATATCAACATTACTATTACTTGCAATTTTAGCAGTTGGAGCTTGGGGGGCATTCTTCGGATTATTCGTTGTTGACGCTTTAATCATTGCATTACTTGTTTACCGTATTAAAACAATCGGTGACGCTGTCTTAAAAGCAAAAGACAACAAAGTAACAAGTAAAGAAGTATCCACAAGAAGAAACAATGGTAACTTCTACATTTCATTTGCTTATGAAGTTAACGGTCAAGAATATCGTAAAAGTGTTATGTTACTCTTAGCCGGACCAATATTACGATCAAAAGTAAATAAAATGCAAACATTAGATTTGTTGGTTGACCCCGTTAATCCCAAAAAAGTATTTATTGAAAATTTACTTTATTAACAAAAATATAAAAAGGCTACCGTAGCTCGGTAGCCTTTTTGATTGTACTATGTTTTTTATTTATACATATATATTAAGTCACTAAAAGCAACTGTTAATAGTGTTTTCATGTGAACACTCCTATAAAATCAAGTATACGATTTCCAACATCTCAAGTAAGTGATTCTATCCAAGTTGCATTAAATGAACAATATCTTACATTTTTAAAGATAATCCGATTTATCCGTTATTTTCATTTTCTTTTCTAGCTTTTACTGCTTTACGTCTTCGGTCATCAATTTGTTTTTGTTTAAATGAAATTCTTAATATTAATAAAGCATACATGATACTCCAGACAATAACTATCAAAACTGCTGATAACCCATACAAATAGTTAGGTAACTCAGTACCAGGATCTGTATTCATTTTATTAATCCAGTAAATGTTAATCGCAATAATTATATAAAATCCAATTCCTGTTTTTAAAATAATTCTTAAAGCATCGCCTTTAGTCATTCTAATAAAATCATGTCTCATAGTATATTCCTCCTAATATTAATTAGCACAGACTGGGTCTTGTGCTACATATCCATTTAATTCAATTGTAATGCTTTCAATCGTGATGCTTGTTAAAGGGGCATCACTATAATTAGTAGCAACAAGAGCAATATAGTCAAGAACATTAAACCCACTAATTAATCCGCCAAATGTCGCGTATGCTCCATCTAAGAAATAACTATCTTGATGAACAATAAAGAACTGACTAGTTGCACTATTCATAATATTTGTTCTTGCCATTGATATTACGCCACGGTCATGGCTTAAATCATTTGTAAATCCATTATTATTAAAATCACCATTGATTACACAGTTAGAACTATTCACCATTCCACCTTGAATCATAAAGTCTTCAATAACCCGGTGAAATGTTGAACCTATATAGTCATTATCTAAAATATAGTTAATGAAGTTATTAACAGTATTTGGCGCAACAGCTCCAAATAACTCTAACTTCATTTCTCCAATCCCAGCAATTGTAATAGTAACGACAGGATTAGAACTATCTAAATAACTATAATATGGTAAGCTCGTTAAATCAATAACGCCTTCTTCAGGTATATCAATTTCAGCAACGATTACAACAGTCCACTTTGCATATAATGTAAAATCTTTTGTAACAATATTATTAAAATCATATAATTCAATAAATGTATTTTCATTATACCATCCTCCAAACTCATATCCTAATAAGACAGGAGCGAATGGTTCGTCTAGTGTGTCATCACTAGCAACAATTACTTTAACAGCAGTTGCTCCACTTTCAAGAATATAACTAACTTCATACTCCTTAGCGCTACATCCACTCATTGTTAATGCAATTACTAGTATTCCAATTAATGGTATAAGTTTTTTCATTATTACGGCCAACTCTCTTATGTATTTTACTGATAATTATTATTTTTTCTTCGTTCATATATATTGTGCAAACTATTATAACCACGCTTAACATTTCTCGCGTGGTTTTCAAAATTACCGTGATCTTCATAAACAATAACTGAAGCTCTAATTAATGTTTTTAAGTATGGTAATAAAAACATTAATTGAATGAACATCACTTCAAGAGTTGTAAATCCTATTTCAAAAAATCTTGCATATAATATTATTCCAAGCGCTAAATGAAAAAATACCATATCGATAATCCGTTGATAATTCCAATTAGTAATTTTAACATAACCAAACTGTGCTTTGTAATGTTTGTTACGTTCAAGGATTTTCATTAAGTTAATATATGTTTTATGCCACTTAACTAAACGAAAATATATAAAGAAATATAAGATAGTAACCGGAAGACTAACTTGGGGCAAGAATCCAAATAACGTGTCATATACGTATAAATTAAGCAAGAAAAATAAACCTGCTAAATAAAACAACGTCCGACTATAATTTTCTCTTAGCAAGATATCGTCTTTAACATCTGAATATAAAGGAGCTCGAACTCTTTCACTTGTTCTTGAACTCATAAAGCATCATCTCCTTTACCTAATGCTTTTGAGTATCTTCTAAAAATCAAAAGCATCAATAACATTAATATTATCCCTGAAAAGAAGACGTGTAAGTTAATATAATTAAAGAATGCACTTATTACAACACCTATCAAAAGAATTAAGATATCAAAGTAATACTTGGGTTCAATATAATACTTACTTTTATCGTATTTATTTCTTACAATAAAAAAAGCGCGATGGTTAATAACTATTCTAGCACCGATATATATAAGTCCGATAGCTACAACAACATTTAAAAAAAATGGAGCTGATAATTCAATGTCGTAGTTAATAATACTTATCACAATAAAGAAGACAAAGATATATAACGTATTAATAATCGCTGTTGCTTTGTTGTTATTAAGTATTATTTTTCTTCTAAACTCTTCCATACAACCCACTCCTTAGAAATTCAAGACTTAATCAATATCAAGAGCGACATTCATTTAATCCCTTGTTTTATTTATCAAGTAATTATATCGTATTTCTTTAATTATTTAAAATTATTTTATTCACCTAAATGTAAAAAACCTAATAATTAGGTTCTTTACATTTAAGTACTATTATTTTTATAACGATTTAATATGTTTTTTTCCCTTATTTAAAATAGTAATTAAGTTGCTATTTTTTTCATGTTTAATATATCCGTCTTTAATATGTCTATTTAATATCCCATTATTATAAACATATAAGATATATCGAACGTAATGACTATCATCATATCTAAAGCTTTCTGCTTTTTTACCATTACTTATAAACTCGATTAAACTACTATCTTCACTGATATCATAAATATCATCTTCTGCGTTTTCGTCAAGAAACAGTAACGTTAAGTTACCCATTTCTCCTAAATCATTTTTCGCAACATTGCGAAACTTTGTTGGATTAAATGCCATCCTAATCACACCCTGTTTTAGTTTTATAGTTTATGTATCTTAATCTTAAAAATCCAACTCTTTAACAATCTTAATCTCTTTTTCAGAACCTATTCCGTAAACACTAATATATCCAGATTTTCTTAAATCTTTGATAAACGATCTAATTTTACTTTCATCATTCCAATTTCCAAAGATTGCTTTACTCATGTCAGTATACTTAGGATTACAATAATCTTTATCAGACATCTTTATCCCTTTTCTTAAATAGACATACACCTTTACAACCGATTCACGGTAACTACCTTTAACTTTATCATCTCTTTGTTTTCTTAGTATTTCAATATTTTCTTCAATATACTTTTTTCCCATAATATCCTCTTTAGGTTTTGACTTATAAATCAATTATTTTTTATATACACTAATAATATCATAACACATATAAATATCAATACTATCATAGATTTAGCAATTAAACGGATTAATTAATACCCTTTTTTAATATTAAGTAAGCTTTCACATCTGTCATTACTTACAATAAGTTTACAATTATCATTGATCGACTTCACCATATATTCAATCGTAGTTATTCCGGCAATATGTGGTGTAATAATTATCTTTTTATTATTCCACAAATTAGAACTTTGTTTTAACGGTTCTTCTTCAAAGACATCTAAGTAAACTATTTTAATTTCTTTAGCTTCTACCCTTTTTACAATCTCTTTAGTATCCAATGTATTACCTCTTCCAATATTTATGAAGATATCACATATATAAATATCAAAGAAGTTTTTATTAAGCAATTTATCTGTTAGCTTTGTTGATGGTAGAATCGAGATAATTACATCAAATTTCATTATCTCTTTATTATTATAATAATCAAAACAATTAATAAAATTAGGGTAGTTAGTTCCCGTTGTATTAACCCCGTAGACAATCATTCCTAAATTACTAAATCTTCTTGCAAGATCATTACCAATTTTACCAGTACCTACAATTAACACCTTTTTACCAACGATACTTGTTGGTTCTAGTGAAGACCATATCTGTTTCTCTTTATTTAATCTATGTTTTTCAATATGTTGGTAAAACGCTAAAATTCTACTTAAGGAGTATTCAAACATTGGTTGGCCAAATCCTTCTTCAATTCTCGTTATTTTACATTTAGGATTTAATGTTTTGTTATTAATAATCCAATCCACTCCAGCGCCTAATGAATGGATCCACTTTAATTTAGCAAGATCAACATCTTTAGGTAAACCAAAAGCGATAAGTCCATCAAACATACCAATAGTTTTTTTTAGATTGTTAAGACTATCCTCATAATAAAAATGTTCATTTGAAAGTTTATCTTTTAATTCATCAATATTTTTACTGAATACTACGATTTTCATGTATATTCCTCCTAAATTAGTCAACTTCAAAATATAAATTGGTATTCAAAAAAGACAAAAGTCTAGATTTTCCTCTAGACTTGTTTTCTTTTTTGAATATACATCCTTTTATCTGCTAAATCCATCAACTCATCAAATGTTGTTCCTTCTTCGGGATATTTAGATATCCCATAAGAAAATTCAGTAACATTGTTTTTGCCTTTAAATTCTAGAAAGTGTGTGCTGAAGTAAGTCCTCCAGCTTTCTATTCTTTCAATTAATATCTTTTCTTCAACATTAACAAATATCCCAACAAATTCATCGCCACCAAATCTTGCGAAAGAATCATAATCACGAATTTGTTTATTGATTACAAAAGAAAATTGTTTTATTACCTTATCCCCTGCAATATGTCCGTAATTATCATTAACAGTTTTTAATTTATTTAAATCAAACACAACGAATAAAAACGTTGAATTCTCAACTCTTGATTTGTTTACTAAATCAGAAAATAAATTCTCCAAACTACGACGGTTTGATACTCCTGTCATTGGATCAAGAATTGATTCCTTTTTAATTGTTTGATATTTATTATGCTTCTCAATTACTCGTTCAATCTGACCTTTGATAAAATCAAGTAAATATAGATCAACATCATCAAACACTCGATTTTTATCGCTATCTACTGAAACAATACCATAAAACTTCCCATTAACAACTAGTGGGGTTGAAATATTTGACTCAATTGCTATTCCTTCTTCGGTTTGAATTGGAAATAGGTCACTATATTTTTTTTGAATATCATTTATTATGACTGATCTAGTATAATCATTTGCCATATGCATATATGCAAATGAGCCTTTAAATGGGAGTGAAAATTTTTCAGCATAATGATCGCTAAAATTAAACTTTGAATCTAAGAATAAGTTATCTTTTTCATCAATCTTAAGAATACAAGACCTACAAACTTCAGAAATAATATTATGTATCTTTGAAAGAAAATAATCAAACATTTGATTTAAATCACTAACATTATCAATAATGTCTTTGATTTCTAAGATTAATTCATTTGCTTTTAATATTTTTTTTAATCTTATTTCTTCAATATGGTTTTGTTGTTTTTTCTGATGGATATAAATAATACACTTTTCATCTTGAATTACTACTTGTTTTCTAGTTATTGAAATATCAAAGTCATCATAAGCAATATTGAATACATGATAATCTTTATCTTTTTTAAACAAGACAACACTATGTACTGTTTCACTTTTATAATTTTTCATTTCTTTATGTAAAATCATTTCTTCAATGATTTTATGGAGTGTAACAAACTTGTCACTATATATTTGATTTTTATACTTTACTTCTCCCTCTAAATTAACACAAAAAAGTGGCAAAGGTATTTCATCAATTATACTACAATACATTTCATTTAAATGATTGTCTATTAGTTCTGTTTTTTTATCCATTTTTTTACCTCCAATATATAATTTATATTATTAGGGTTTTTGATCCTTAGTTCTTTATTTTTTCTTAACTATTTTTTAAATTATTTTTGTATTTTATAAACATTATACCATAACTCTATATCTCTTCTACTTAATTTACACAACTGTCAAAGTTTTTTTAAAAAATTAAATATCAGATTGCTAACTCCGCTTTTTATACGTAAAATAGAATAAGCATCAAAAAAAGACCTAAAAATTAGATCTTTTGCTTGTAAATGGCATTTCGGGAAGATTCGAACCCCCGACAAATGCCTTGGAACGGCATTGCTCTGAACTTAATTACTTTACAACCCCAATACATACTTAAAGAATAATTATAATATACTTTCAGATCCTTTTCTTGCTTATTTCTTTATAATTTTTTCAATCATCTTCCCTAGCTCTTTACATACATCAAAATAACTAATTTCACCAACAAAAGAATTGTTATTTTTGTATTCAATCCATCTTTGCTTTAAAATTTTACTATTACCTATCTCTTTATTTCTCTCAGAGATACCATTCATTAAATATTCAGTTTGTCGATATGCTAAAGTGCTTAAAAATGCTGTTTTAAATAATTTAACGTTGATTTCAGTTCCACTAATCTGTGAAATCAAATATACATCATAATAATCTTTAGCTCTCGTGCTCGCTTCTCCCCTAGATAGTATTGTTTCGATTTTTTCAGATAACACTGTTTCATAACTGTAACACATTAACTCAATTTTCTTCTCAATAATATTTAAACTAATAAATTCTTTGTTTGCACCTGGAATTATAATATCCCCAGTAGAAAAATCAAGATGAAAATGTTGTTTTAATTGGTTAAATCTACCAAGAATAGTTATCCTTAATCCAGAATACTTTTCATCATTCATAATTATACTAACTTTTGTAATTATGAAACTTACATTATCTTCCAAATCTATATTGAAAATTTCATCTAAAATTCTTCTTAAATTGGATTCTTCCATTTCAATATCTTCAAGAGTCATATCAATATCAGCAGTTGATCTATTTTCAATTCCTAATAGCGAACTTAGTAAAAATCCTCCTTTAAGTATAAATTTTGGTAAGTAAACTGACTTAGATAGTCTTTCTAAAAACCTCTCAAAAAAGAAGTTTTGATATAGAACTTCATAAGGGACTTTTTTCTCTTTATTTAGATTTCTTATTCTTTGTTTTAACTTTCCCTGATTCATCATAGTAATACCTCCATGTATTTCCTAACTTTTTCTTCAACTTTAAGTATTTTTGCGATTTTGTACAGATCACTAACTTTTTTATGTTTGCTTTTTGCATATACTTTAAATGCTGTTGTGACTTGCTCAATGTCTAACTTAGAATTTCCTCTTACAATGTCACACAATGTCTTTTCTATCGAATATACTTTTACAATGTTCCCATTTGATGTTTTTACTCTGTCAATATATTTAGAATAAAACATATCGCTTGTTCGATATGTATTCACTCCCACTTTTTTTACATTAGTAATATTATAATTAATTGGAAACGTCATTGTGTATTGTAATGGTGTGCGATCAGTTAGTTGATGTAAATAGAGCGCAGTTCCGTGTGAGTAAATACCTTTCTTAAACCGATTTTGAGTACTTAATAGGTCATCATCAAAAGTGTCCATTAGGATGTAGGTACCTCTATCAACCTTTTCAATTAATCCTTTTTCAATCATTTTTCTTAAGAATTCTCTATGAATCTTAAGTTCGTTAACTTCTACAACAGTGATATAACCATTGTGTTTTTTCATATAATTAATTAGTTTATCATAGTTATTCATCCAAATACCTCCTTTGACTTTCCTGCATATATTTTAACACTTATTATGCATAAAAGTCAACTTATGCTTAATAATATCTTGAGATATTCAAAACCCATATAACAAACAACCTGTATTATAGTATCTAAATGTACCTTTCACTACTTCTTAGTATTTGATAATCAAAATTATTTGATTAAAAAAATATACATTAAAAAGAAGTAAAATCCACTATTTGGATTTCACTTCTTTTATTCAATTATCTTACTAATATCAATTTTCTATTGTAAATAACTCATAAAAAGTAGACTCTCCCATATTTTCTCCGGGAGCATAAGCTAAGACACCAACAGTCCCATCAGCATAACTAAATAATCTAACAGGCCAAGATACATTATCTATCGAACATAATCCTATTTTTACAGATAACGAACTTGATAGCCCAACTTCATCAAAGAAACTCAAATCATCCATCCAAAGATAATCAAAGTTACTAAAGCTAACATAATTCATTGGAACACGATAATCTAAATCGAGTCGACATAATCCTTCACTATTATTTGCTAGATTCTCATTATATGTTTCTACCTCAATCATAAGATCTTCAAATAAAGGAAAAGGACTACTTAAAATTATTACATCGTATTTTGTATTATATGGTAGAAAAAGAATTACCGGATTACCCTCTAAATCTTGTCCTAATACCACTTTCATTAATTCGCTGGAATCACTGTATTCCTTAATTATTGATTCATCGAACCCTCTATATTCTAACTCAGTTTTTAAATAAATTAAATGCTCACTTTTAATATAAACTTCATTTTCAATTTCATATTTTTCGATATAATAATCAATATCATGTTTGTCTAACCGAGTAGCACACCCAGTTATAAAAAATACCATCCCTATAACTAATAATATTAGTACTTTCTTCATCTTATTCCTTCTTTCATTATGATGGATAAACACTGTATGTCATTCCTATACATTATTATATCATTAATTTTCCAAAATTATTTGACACAAAGTATGATCCAGAAAAATGATCTCTCTGTAAATTCAGAATTGTCATTATCTAGATGAATATTATTCATTTACACTGAAACAACAAGCTATTTAAGGATTATTCAAACGCCATACTACTCATTGTGTCTTAGAAGTCTTCATGTATAGTTATTTTTCTTTACTTGCCTTTGGCCGTTCTACTTAGAATAACATTGTTGATCATCATTTAATGCTGGAAGAATAGATGAAGCTTCTTCTTCAGATGGGCGGCGCGTTGGTAGCTTAATATACTTTGAACTTATGATAATAAATAAACATTAGATACTCAATATATCTTTTCTACTTGATTAATCATCTTCTTTGTCTTGATGTTCTAAAGCTGCATTTGAAATTTCTTCTTCTGTTAAATCATCATCAGTAGAAATTTCAACACAGTCTTTTTTACACATATCTTATCCCCCCTTTTCAATTCACCTTGTACAGCATATATCCCGTTACAATTGTTAATCTGTTTTAATTCATTGAATATGTAATTTCATTGTCAATAAGTAACTTTAAAATTCTATCAGAAGGAAGTGCAAAATTCATTCCATCAATAATTTCATTTGATGAATTCAATAATCTAAAAGTTGCAATTCCAATTATATCACCATTGTAATTTATTATTGGTCCACCACTTACACCTGGAGATATATCCAAATCTAATTGTATAGCTATAATCTTTGAATCATTATAAATAACTTCTTTTTTTGGTGCAGCTACATTTCCAAATATAACTGAAAGACCATAACCTTGTATATTACCTATGCAAAATATATTTTCACCATATAAAATATTACTAGAATCTTCAAAAGATAAGTAGTCAAAATATGTATCCTCTACTTTGAGTTTTAATAATGCAAGGTCGTCTGTTTCTGATAAAGAAATTAATTCAAGATTAATATAAACATCTGAGTCGAAAAATCTAGCTTTGAGTTCAGTATACAAAGTTTGATTTTCGCTATTAAATACAACATGCTTATTAGTGATTATATATCCTTCTGTGTTTACAACGAATCCTGTGCCATTTAATTGATTACCTTCAACATCTAAGGCAAATACTTCTACCACAGAATTAATTGCATTTGAAACAAGTGAAACCTCATCATTATCTTTCATATAAATAAAGAACATAAAGTAAACTACTAGTCCTAAATTTAGTAAAACTATTAAACAAAATAGCTCTTTACTTTTTCGGTTCATAATATTCGCCTAAATCGATATGCACTTGTTTAAAGAAATTATTCTCAATAGGGTATGAGTTAATAAAGAAGGTTGAACTTATATTTTTTAAATCTTTACTTTCAATATAGAATAGCGATTCTGTAACATATTTTTCTTTTCTTGTTTTATCAGAATTCAGTTTCAAATATTGCTCCTCAGGAATTAAAAATATACGAATACAATCTTTTGTTTCAATATAGTTTTCAGTAAGATTTAATATGATATCATCACCAATAGGAATAATTCTATAAGGGTAACACTTTAATGCCTCTTCAACATTAAGTTTCTTGGCATTGTATTTCTCTTTCATCATTAAATCTAATTTATCAATATTTGTTAAATTTTTATTCATTTAATTACTCTCCTTTTCTAATATGGATGTCCATAAAAAGAATGTCCACGGCCTTGATCACCATTGTCTTGTATTCCATGAAAATGATTGTAGTATCCTGATCCCGCAGTCATGTTATGACAATCAGTAAGAGTTGGTGTATTTCCAAATGCTAGTCTTGCTATTCTCTCTGCAGTATTATACTCAAATGTATATGTACTTGTATAGAGTTTTTTGCTACCACCAAATGACATAACATAATCACTTGTTCTTATTGCTGTTGCAGCAACAGCTTCTGTAATTGCAACTTTAGAAATCCATAAATAACCAGTATCTGAATCAGCAAGTGCGAGAAAAATTTCTGATTTATCTAAACTTTCTAAAACTTCAGCATCGACTATTATCATATCATATAGTTCACCATCAACACTTATAGCATACGTCTGTATTGTAACAGTACTTGTAAATGTGCTTGTAATGGTAGTATACCATCCCGTTAATATGGACACAATTTTTTCTGTTACAGAAGTAGTAACTGTCGTTACTTCATCTAAAATTTGTGGAATTATAATCACTGCCATTACAACTGCTGCACCACCAACTAGTATATAGTCTGGATTTGCAAGTGTAAGAAAATCCAAATTGTCAATAGAATCTGATGCAAATGCAGTATCTATAGATATTAACTCACCATCAACTTCAAGATATATTTTTTGAACTCCATCAACTACTTCAAATATAGGTGTATATTCTTCATACCCTTGATATACTAGCATATCATTAGAATCAAACAATTCTAATGAAAATTTATACAAATTATTTTCTAAATCATATGATGCGTATATAACCTGTTTTAAATTTTCACTTATTGTATTAAATTCCTGAATCTTATAATACTCTTGTTCAGGTATATACTCAATACTCGTAAAGTCTATGTTATTTTCACTTGTATTATACTCATAAGAAAACATACTGTCTTCAAGTGCTTCAGTCACTTCTTGTGCTGAATTGAACCTCAACTCATTTGTATCAATACTTCTTAAAAAATAATTTCCACTACTCTTACTACTTCCAAAATTTAAACTACTACTAATTGTTATAACTCCGATAAGTACTAAAATAATTATAATTTTTTTCATTATAATCCCCCTTTTTGTGTGGAAGACTACAAAAGAAATTAAAATTTAAAAAAAACACTTATCCTCCCTTTAATCAATTTTTCAAAATTGATATTCTTACATAATTCTTCCCAAATTAATAATACTATAAATACATTCATAGTGAACACTCCCCCACTTAATTGTACACAATTTGATAAGGGGCTTCTTAGGTTGTGCGAGCTACTGCTCGCAAGTTTACTAAGCTAACGAGGCTGTTCC
>JASFZA010000044.1:0-14214 GCA_045046715.1 Candidatus Izemoplasma sp. | reverse complement strand
ATAAAAAAAGCTGTTAAAAGAGTTAAAAAAGTTAAAACAATTAGTATTATAAAAAGACTTGCTGATCTTGAGAAAAAGATTCTCAATCTTGAAGATAAAATTAAAAATCTAGAAATTGACATATTCAAAGAAGAAGTATACACAGACTTTAAAAAAGTAAAAGATTATAATGATCTTATTACTACGTCTAAATCAGAATTAGATATGATATACATTGAGTATTTCGATTTACAAGAAGAAAATATAACTACAGAATTTGAAGGTGAAAATAATGGCTAGAATTAAACAGTTTAAGAAATGGATAAAACACGATATATGGTTATTGTATATTGCAGTATTTTGGTTAATTGCATTACAATATTTCCGTTCAATCGTACCTTTATTCACACAACATATAATTGATTATATTATTATAGGAGAAGACTCACAGTTACCTGGATATCTATTCGACTTAACACAAGCAGATACAGCAGAAAAAATGTTGTTACTTACTGCAGGAGTATTCGTATTATTTACATTAATGCGTGTATCAATCATGTTTATAAGAAGAATGATTGGAGCATTATTTACTGAAAGAGTAGCTTATCGTATGCGAAATGATGTCTACAAGAAATTACAAAACTTATCTTTTAGTTATCATTCAAAAGCAGAAACAGGAGACTTAATACAAAGATGTACTACTGATGTTGAAACATTTCGTGTATTTATTGGTGAACAGTTTATTGAAATATTAAGATTAATCTTCTTAATGGCATTTACTATTTACCAAATGCAACGAATCAATCTTTCAATGACACTTATTACATTAGTAATTGGACCGATTATATTTATTACGTCATTTATCTATTTTAATTATGTTAAAAAGATATTTAAAGATGTTGAAGAAGCCGAAGGTAAAATGACAACAACACTTCAAGAAAGTGTTACTGGAATTAGAGTAGTAAAAGCTTTCGCAAATGAAAAATTTGAAATTGAAAAATTTGAAAAAGACTCAAAAGCTTACATGAAAGAAGATTATCGTCTACTAAAATTAATGGCAGTATTTTGGAGTGGAACTGACTTCATAATCTTCATTCAGTATTTTGTTACAGCCCTTGTTGGTGTAATGTTTGCTGTTGATGGAAAACTTGAAGTTGGAGAATATATAGCATTCTTAAGTTACGTTGGTATGGTAGTATGGCCAATGAGACAATTAGGTAGAATTGTTGGTGACTTCGGAAAAACGACTGTGGCATTAGATCGACTTGATGAAATCGTATTACTAGATTCTGAGCATAAAAATGACTCTGCTGATACACCTGAAATATCAGGGGCAATTGAGTTTGATCGTGTTGGATTCCAGTTTGATGATGACAACAAACAATTACTAAAAAGTATCTCTTTTAAAGTTGCAAAAGGTGAAACTATCGCAATTGTTGGACGAACTGGTAGTGGTAAATCAACTATGATTAACTTGATGGTTAGATTACTAGAAAACCAAAAAGGATCAATTAAATTTGATGGAATTGATATTAAAGAAATTAATAAAAAATGGTTACGTAAAAATGTAGGAATTATCTTACAAGAACCTTTCTTATATAGTAAAACTATTTATGAGAATATATGTATTATGGACAAAAATGCAAGTAAAGAAAAAATTCATGGCGCTGCAAGTATTGCTAGTTTGCATAACGATATTCAAGCTTTTGAGCTTGGTTACGAAACAATTGTTGGTGAGCGCGGTGTTACTTTAAGTGGTGGCCAAAAACAACGAGTAGCGATCGCAAGAATGTTACTTGAGCCTAAACCTATTTTAATATTTGATGATAGTTTAAGTGCTGTTGATACTGAAACAGATGTTCAAATTAGAACAGCACTAAATAAACATTGGAAAGATACGACTGTTATCTTAATTACTCATAGAATAACAACTGCGATGGAAGCAGACCGTATTGTAGTGTTAGATAAAGGATTAGTTGCAGAAATGGGAACACATAAAGAATTATTAACAAAAAATGGTATCTATAAAGAGTTGTGGGATATTCAAACGAATGTTAAATACGACTTTGATAAACTTGGGAAAGGGGAGGAAAATTAATGAGTTACTTTGAAGAAGAAGATTATACAGAGAGTAAGTTTGATAAAAGTGTCTGGATAAAAATATTTAAGTATATGATTCCATTTAAAAAGAATATTATTTACGGAGTTATCGGAGTTAGTTTATTAGCACTTGTTGATATTCTTTATCCTTTAATAAATGCTTATGCATTAGCTGAGATTATCGAAACTGATAGTTTAGATAATTTGCCGTATTTTATTGCAATGTATGTTGGAATGATTGTAATTCAAGCATTCCTTGTCTACTTATTTATATTGAACGCAGGAACAATTCAAAGACAGTTATCATACGAATTAAGAAAAAGTGCATTTAGAAAACTACAAGAATTACCTTTCTCTTATTATGATAAAACACCAGTTGGATGGATTATGGCCAGAATGACTAGTGATTCTAGAAACTTAAGTGATATCTTAAGCTGGGGCTTAATTGATATGACATGGGGATTACTAATGATGATAGGAATTACTATTGTAATGTTTATTATCAATGTTAAATTAGCATTAATCGCACTAGCGGTAGTACCAGCGTTAGTTGTTGTAAGTATATATTTCCGTAAAAAGATATTAATTGCTTACCGAAAAATTAGAAAAGAAAATTCTAAAATTACAGGAGCATATAACGAAGGGATTACAGGAGCAAAAACTACAAAAACTTTAGTATTAGAACAAGAAAACTTTAATGATTTTGATACATTAACAACGACAATGAGAGATCAATCAATTAGAGCAGCGATGTTTGCTGGTTTATATTTTCCTACTATCTTATTCATATCAGCAATTGCGATTGGATTAGTATCTTACTACGGTGGGTTAGAGTTTTATAAAGGAACTATCGAAGTTTGGGTTCTATTTGTATTCATTAACTATGTATGGCAATTCTTTGAACCGATTATGCAACTAGCTAGTATCTTAGCAAGATTCCAACAAGCTCAAGCATCAGCTGAGCGGATCCTTAGTTTAATAGAGCAAGTACCTGATATTACTGACAGTGATGAAATCGTTGCTAAATACGGTGATGCAATTGACTTTAAGAAAGAAAATTGGGAAGAATTAATTGGTGAGATTGAATATAAAGATATTACATTTAAATACGCAAAAGGTGAAAAGGTATTAGAAAATTTTAACCTTAAAATTAAAGCTGGAGAAAGCATTGCTTTGGTTGGTAAAACTGGAGCTGGAAAATCAACAATAGTTAACTTAGTATGTCGTTTCTACGAACCAACATCAGGACAAATATTGATTGATGGAAAAGATTATAAAGAAAGAAGCTTAGGTTGGTTACATGATAACTTAGGTTATGTATTACAGTCGCCACACCTGTTCAGTGGAACTATACTAGAAAATATTAGATATGGGAATCATGATGCAACAGATGAAGAGGTTTACGAGGTTGCAAAATTACTGGAAGTAGATAACTTTGTTAAAGATTTTGACAAAGGATATTTAACTGAAGTTGGTGAAGGCGGATCAAGATTAAGTGTAGGTCAAAAACAATTAATTAGTTTCGCAAGAGCATTACTTGCTGACCCACGTATTTTAATTTTAGATGAAGCAACAAGTAGTGTTGATACAAAGACTGAAAAAAGCATTCAAAGGGCTATACAAAAGGTTTTAAAGGGTAGAACAAGTATCGTTATTGCCCATCGTTTATCAACGATTACTGCAAGTGATAAAATACTGGTATTAGAACAAGGCAAGATTATTGAAGAAGGGACACACGATGAATTAATTAATCTTAAAAAGCATTATTACAAATTATATACAAATCAATTTAAAAATGAAGTAATAGAAGGTTCAAAAAACGAGTAGATACTTACTCGTTTTTCTTTTACTCATAATGTGCATATGCACATTGTGATAATTCGTATAAACAAGTTGTGCATATGCACATACCTAAACATAATAATTTTAAATAGGTTATTTGTAATATCGCCTTTTTTTGCATAGGTAAGCGATAACAATTTTTAGGTTCGCCAAACAAACTAATTCGTATGCAAAATAGTCCTTGATACCCTTTGCAACTTGTTTTATAATGTATAATTGTAAAAAGGTGATTATATGAAGAATATTGAAAGCTTTAATAGTGGTTTAAATAAGACCTCTAACAATGATTTAGAAACATCGATTTTATTCAGAAAATCAGTAGATAATATATTGGGAAATACGCTAAAATCAATTAAACAAAAAGATATTGCCTTAGTAATTGGAGCTGGTAATATAAATGATTTTTCTTTACAGATTTTATCTGATCAATTTGGAGAAACAATTTTAACTGATGTTGATTTAAATAGTGTATCAAAATCGTTGGTTAAAATGAAAAAAGACGGAAATATTAAAGGTAAGATTTCACTAATAAGGATTGAATATACAGGGTTTGAAAAAAATCTGTTTTTTGCACGCTTCAAGGAAAAAATTATTAAATTAAAGGACTCTACTTTAATTGAAGAATTTTTACAAAATAGAATGAAAACTCTTGAAGATTACAAATTCTTAAAAGAATATGCCAACAGAGTTTCCTTACTATATGTGTCGCCAATTTATACACAACTTGTTTTAAATCAAATACTGTATGAGTGTGCTGTATTAAGAGGAAGCGGATATCCGGAACACCATTTGAAGTTTATTGAAGATGTAATGCTTGAAGAAATGCCAATTATAATTGATCGTTTCAATAATAATTTAGTAAATGCATTACATGATGATGGAAGAATGGTTGTTTTAAGTGATATATTTCAAACTGATGTTAAATCAGATTTTTATAATAAAATAGTAAAAAATATAGATAATTACAAAAGAATGGAAGATATTTACCAAGACTATGTGAACAGTTATGGTATTGGTCTTGGTGACTTTGGGTTGATTAACCTTGATGATAAATTAGAAGTTGTTTCATCTAAATGGGTATTATGGCCATTTGATGAAAAAAGTTCGTTTGTTGTTAAGATTCAAACATATAAAAAATAATATTTATATAAAGAGGAGGAATTTTTATGAAGTATGTAGCAACGTTTCTTGTGTTATTTTCAAGCTATGTTTTATTAGCTGGACTTGATGTACAAGAACTAATGCTTGGAGTATTTGTAAGTGTTGTGTTAACTGTATTACTTGCTAATATGGTCGATTACACAATCGATTACAAATTTCCAATCAGACTTCTAGTGTTCATTTTTGCTTACGTTCCGGTATTCATTTACCAATTAGTTTTATCTAATTTGGACGTTGCAAGAAGAGTTCTAAGTCCTAGAATTCCGCTAAATCCAGGATTTGTTAAGATTCATACAGATCTTAAAGGTGATTTTGCGAAACTAGCTCTTGCTAACTCGATAACACTAACGCCAGGAACACTTTCTATTGATATCAAAGGTAGTGACATTTATGTTCATACAGTTGATGTTAAAGGAAAAACACCTGAGGAAAACAGAGCTAATATTAGTTCGACTTTCGAGAAATTGTTAGGGGTGGTGTTCAAATGATCGATGCAATCGTATTCTCACTTGTTGGTTTAGGAGTATTGTTCGCAATTATTAGATTAATCATTGGACCTACTGTTTCTGACCGTGTTGTATCACTTGATACACTAAATGTTATTGTTATTGGTGTTATTGCATTACTTGCGAATGAGTTTGAAAATTCACTATATCTTGATATTGCGATTATTTATGCTATTTTAGCGTTTATGGAAACAATCGTATTTGCAAGATACTTGGAGGGTAACCATGGAAATAGCTAGTTATATATTTATGATCATTGGTGGTTTATTCTACTTATTAGGTGGATTAGGTGTTTTAAGAATGCCTGATACATTTGACAGAATCCAAGCAGGTACAAAAGCATCAACTTTAGGAGCATTCGCACTTCTAATCGGTATTGGATTCGCTAACCCTGATTGGGGATTTAAATTATTCTTAATCATCTTATTTATTGTTATTTCAAATCCAGTTGGATCAAGCGCTTTAGCTAAAGCAACTTATGCTTGTGGATGTAAACCAGATAACTTAGTCCAAGATGATCTTGCAGAATTATTTGGAGGTGACGATGATGGAAATAGTTAATTTCGTTGAAATCGTTGTTTCAGTATTATTAATTGTCTTAGCATTTTTAGCAATTAACTCTAAATCATTAATTAAATCAGTTATGTTCTTATCATCGATGAGTATGTTAGCTGTTGTAGGTTTTGTATTAATGAAAGCACCTGACGTTGCTGTTACTGAAGCCGTTATTGGTAGTGGACTTGTAACAAGTTTATTTGTCTTTACTTTGCTTTCAGCAAGAAAGGTGGGAAATAAGTTATGAAAAATTTCTTAGCCTTAATCGCTGTTCTTGGTTTAGGACTTATGATTATCATAAGTTTAGATAACAACGATGCTTTCCCAGCTTATGGCGAAGCTGTTGTAGAAGATAGAGTAAGTGATGCTTATGTAAATCGTACGGCTACTGAAGATCCAGGAGACATTGAATTTGGTGTGTCTGAAAATCTAGAAAGTGGACCTGCAAATACAGTTACTGCAATTGTTGCTGATTACCGTAGTTTTGATACATTAGGCGAAGTTACTGTATTGTTTGTTAGTGCACTTGGTGTTGCTTTATTACTTGGTGCTGCTAAACAAAAAAGAATGGAACTTGATTTTACTCCGAACTTTATGTTAAGAGTTGGATCTCGTGCTGTATTTGGAATTATCTTAATGACTGGTATTTATATTAGTATCCATGGACATTTAACTCCTGGTGGAGGTTTCCCTGGTGGGAGTATGATTGCGACTTCAATGTTGTTGTTATACTTAGCTGATGATAAATTCCGTGCAAAAATAAAAGGCTTCAAAATCTTAGAAAGCGTTATGGGAAGTATTTATGTAATTATCGGGCTTGTTGGATTATTTGCATATGATTACTTCTTAGTTAACTTCTTAGATACTGGTGTTGTTGGTGAATTATTCAGTGCTGGTATTATTCCAATTATTTACGTCATTATCGGACTTAAAGTTGGTAGTGAGATTTCTAATGTTATTGACAATTTCTTAACAGAGGAGGGTGTTTAATATGTTACAATATGCAGCTATTATATTGATAATGTTAGGTCTTTACGGAATCCTAACCCAAAGAAATATTATTAAAATCATCCTTGCTCTAAATATTTTAGAAATTGGATTAAATCTATTCATTGTTAGTGTTGGATATGTTGAGGGTGGGCTTGCTCCTATCTTAAGTATCGAAAACCCTACAACTGCTGGATTTGTTGATCCATTACCACAAGCGCTAGTTCTTACGGCGATTGTTATTGGTGTTGGTACAACAGCAGTCGGACTTGCGATTGCTAAAAATGTCTATAGTAAATATGGAACATTTGAACTTGATGAAATGGGGGAACAATAAATGAGTGCTGTTTTATTAATAGCGATTCCATTAATCGCTGCCTTCATATCAATATTGAATAAAAAAACTGCTCCATATATTTTACTGGGTGTAACTTTATTTAACATCCTAAGCTTACCGTTTTATGATTTAGGTCAAATTACTATCGGTGGGTTTGAAGCTCCGTACGGTATTAGTTTAATTTTAGATTCTTATAGTATTCTTGCTTTATACGTTGTTAATATTGCGTTCTTAATCGTGATTGTAACTTCTACTGATAAAGTTAAAAAAGTAGCAACGGTATTACTAGTTGCTCTAGCTGGTTTAAACGGTTTACTGTTAACTGGCGATTTATTCAACTTATTTGTTTTTATTGAAGTAAGTGGGATTGCTGCTTATTTAATCTCAACAACTAATAAAAAATACTTAGAAACATTTAACTATTTAGTTATTGGGGTTGTTGGAAGTAGTTTATATTTACTAGGATTAATTATCCTTTACGCAATGACTGGTACCTTAAATATGGTTGATGTTGGCGTTCAAATTACTGCGCTTAATATTAGTGCAACTGATTTAGCGTTCCCATTCTTACTAATGTTTATTGGACTTGGTGTTGAAGCTAAGTTATTACCATTCAATGCATGGGTTAAAGGTATTTTAGGAAATTCTAATAAATTAGTAGGACCAATGATTGCATCTGTTTACGCTGGTGCGATTGGATTTGTCTTCGGACGTGTTATTTCAAGTGTTTTTGTTATTAGTGATGAACTTGAAATTATTTTAAGTGTTATTCTTATTGTCGGAATCATTGCTGGTGAAGCGATGGCATTTGCATCTTCTAAAATGCGTGAAGTATTACTTTATTCAAGTATTGCTCAAGCAAGTTTAGTTATCATGTTATTTGTTGTTGGTGTTACTGGTTGGGCGACGATGATGCTTGTTGCTAATGTTGTGACTAAATTTATTTTATTCGCGATTGCGACTCATACAAGTGATGAACTTAAAACGGATGAACTCGATGACTTAGAAGGTATATTTATAAATAATAAAGTTATTGGTGTATCATTCACAATTGCTGCATTAAGTATTAGTGGGTTACCATTATTCTTCGGATTTGTTGTTAAGATGAATATGTTAACTGATGTTTTTGCTGGAGATGGAAGACTATTTGCAGCTGTTATATTAATTACTAGTGTTGTTGAAGGTGTGTATTTTGTTAGAATGCTTATTAAATTATGGTATACAGAAAAAGATACTACACCAACAATCAATTATAGTTTCAAATTAAAATACATTGTTGTTGTGCTTGCGGCATTACTAATTGTGTTTGGTGTTTATACAACACCTGTTGAAGATTATGTTGAGGATGAACTATATCCTTTATTAGTAGAAGAAGGAGGAATTAATAATGAATATTGCTAGTATAGAATTACTTATATTAATTACTCTAGCATCAGGTTTACTGGCGTATGCTGTTGGTCGATTTAATGCGAAACTTGGAGCTGTTGTTACAATAATTGCGAGTTCATTTGTTGCTGTTGCTGTGATATATTTTGGTCTTAATGACGAACTAATCGCAACAACTGATTACTTTACATCGTTAACGTTTGAAGTTACGAACTTAGGAATTTTCTTTGCTTCACTAGTTACTTTCGTGTTTGCAATGGTTAGTTTCTTTAATCCGTTCTTCGTTGATAAATATAAGTATCCAGCTGCTTACTCAATGTTATTCTTATTTAGTTTAGCTGGTGTTATCGGAGTATTCTTCGTTGATAACTTCATGACGTTGTTTGTGTTCTTTGAATTTACGGTTTGGAGTTCAATGTTCTTAATCCCAATGGGAAGAAGTACTAAATCAACTGTTATTTATTACACAATGAGTACAATCGGTTCATTTGCTTTACTGTATGCAATTTTCTTAATGAAAGATGCTGCAGGAACATTTGATATTGCTGATGGGTTAGCTATGGTTGATGGTGGAGACGCTGTTGCTGTATTTGTCTTATTGATGATTGCTGGTTTTGCTAAGCTTGGAGCATTCCCACTTCACTTATGGTTACCTAAAGTACTTGGTGACGCACCAGACCCTGTTACGGCAGTGTTTAGTGGTGGATTAGAAAAAATGGGTGCTTTTATAGCTATTATGGGGCTTGTTCAACTTGCTCCTGTTGGTTTTAATATTGAAGGTATCGATATGGATTTTGCAAAATATATGGTTGCTTTAGTTGGAGCATTAACAATTGTTTTTGGGACGTTGATGGCAATTCGCCAAGACGATGCTAAAAAATTGTTAGCTTATTCTTCAATGAGTAATGGTGGTTATATTATTGTTGCTTTAAGTATTTATACTGGTGTTTCAGTAAGTGGAGCGTTCTACCATATTATTGCTCATGCATTAGCTAGTGCTGCTGCATTCCTTGCGATTGCTGCGGTGTCTCGTAAAACGGGAACTACTAAAATGAGTGAACTTGGTGGGATGATTCATACAATGCCTGTCACTTATATGATTTACTTAATTGCAATTATCTCAATGGCTGGTATTCCACCAATGGGAGGATTTATTAGTAAATGGTTAATTTTCCAAGGTGTTATTGATAAAGGATTAGTATTTATTTCTATTGCTGTCTTTATTGGTAGTATCGGTTCATTCTTATATGTGTTTAGACCGCTTGCGGCTTTATTCTTAGGCCAAGAGTTGCCAAAGTATAAAAATACAAAAGAAGCACCATTCTTTATGTTAGTACCAATGGTTATCTTAGGATTGTTAATTGTAGCTACTGGAGTATTCCCGAACTACATTTTAGAATTTATTAATGAAATCGTTGTTGATCTTGGACTTGTTCCTATTGTTCTTGATGGTTATACTTTAACCGGAAATAACGGAACATTACATCCGGCATTAATCGGTGGGGTATTCGCTGTTGGTGTTGGTGTTGCATTTGTTATATTTATGATTTTCCCTAAATCAAGAAAAGTTGATTTAATGGATACATATACAGCAGGTGAATTTATTTATACAGAAGAATTATTACATTATAGTGTTGATTTTTACGCTCCAATTGAAAGACTTTACGTTGGTTATATTAATATAATGGAAGATGTTTATGCTAATATCGCTAACAAGGTAAGAGAACTTGGAAGTGTCTTTAAATACTATTTCTTCTCAAATAAACCAGAAGTTACAGTTATGTGGATTATTATCATAATGGCAGCTGTACTTGGAGGTGGCTTATTATGATGTTAAGTATCTTAGCTGGTCTAGGAATGGCATTTTTCGGATTTGTTTTGCAGACAAGTGTTGCAGGACTTAATCGTAAAATAGCTGCTCGTATGCAAAAGCGTATTGGACCTGTATGGTACCAAGAGTTTTTAGATATTGCTAAATTATTAAGTAAAAGAAGTGTTACCCATGGTTGGATTTTTGACTTTGGTGTAATTATGGCTTTAGGTGGTATTATCGCAACTGCTATGTTCATGCCAATCACAGCTGACATTATGGCTTTTGCTGGGTATGACAACTTTTTCATCTTTGTTTACTTGCTAGCTGTTGGGATGTTAGGAATGGCAATGAGTGCATCAGGTTCAGGTAATCCACTTGCTAGTATTGGAGTAATGCGTGCATTAACAACGATGCTTGCTTATGAAGTTCCGTTCATGGTTGTTATTTTAACAATCATTAACTTAACAGGAACAAGTAGTGTTAGCGCAATTGCTGTAGCTCAACAAAATGGTGATTACATTTGGTTCTTAATTGCTTTACCACTTGGTGGTATTGTTGCTTATATTGCTTTAATTGGTATGCTTGGTAAGAAACCATTTGAAACTTATATTGCTCCAGCAGAAATTGCATCTGGACCAATGGTTGAATATGGTGGTAAACAGTTAGGTATGTTATTTATTATGCATGAACTTACTGTTTTTATTGAAGTAAGTTTGTTTGTTCACTTGTTCCTTGGTGGGGCAGCAACTGACTTTGGATTTGATTCAGACTTCTTAAATATTGCGCTAGGTGTTTTAGTGTTTGTTACAAAATATGTAATTGTATATACATCAATTAATATTGTTTCAAATGTATATGCTCGTTTTAAAATCGATCAAGTTGTGGTGTTCTTCTACAAATGGCCTTTATTCTTGGCTGTTTCACAAGCAATTATCGCAATTTACTTAGGGTGGGTGATTTAAATGAAATCTACTAAATTTACAGAACTTGAAGAAAAGCATAAAAAAATAGATAAAAAATGGTGGGAAATAGGAGACTATTTTCGTCGTAATTCAATCTGGATGTTAATGTATTGTACTGGGTGTTGTGCTATTGAATTACCACCAGCAATGACTGCGGCATACGATATGGAACGTTTAGGAATGGGGCCAATGGCCACACCTAGACAAGCAGATGTATTACTAGTAACTGGGTATTTATCTTTAAAAACTTTACGTCGTTTAATCTATACTTATGAACAAATGAGTGAACCACGTTACGTGGTTGGCTTTGGTTCTTGTACGATAAACGGTGGAATCTATCATGATTCTCACGCTGTTATTAATCAACTAGACCAATACATTCCTGTTGATGTTTATGTAGCTGGTTGTATGCCAAATACAGAAGCAGTAATGAACGGGTTTGTTGACTTAATGGGGATGATGAAAAATCGAACTGCAAATGGTTGGAAGAAATACCATGAAAATTATAAATGGTATCAAGAAAATCAAATTGCGGCACTTGGGGAGGTAAGAGTCCATGACGAATTCCATGAATAGTGTTGAATTAATCGTTGAAGCAGTAAATAACAGATTTAGTCCAAAAGAAATCGATATTGTTGATCAAGGTCAAGTTAGTTTTATTGTTGAAAATAATGATATCCATGGGATGCTTAGTTTTTTCAAATCAAATGGATGGAAACAATTATCTTACTTAACTGCTATTGACTGGATTGAAGAAAACGAATTTGAATTAGTATATATTGTATTTAATTGGGATAAACCAATTTACGTTCAACTCCGTACGCGAATTCCACGAGATAGAGAAAATGCATCATTTGAAACAATTATGCCGATTTTTCCTGGGTGTAAGTACTATGAAAGAGAAGTTCATGAATTTTTCGGAATTAAATTTCCGGGAAATCCCGACTACCACAAGCAACTAATTTTAGAAGCTTGGGACGATATGCCACCATTACTTAAAGACTTTGATCCTCGGGCATATTCAGATAAAAAATTCGCTAAACGTGTTTATACAAATACACATGAAAATCTAGATGGACAGGCACCAAAAAAACCTGCTCGAGAAAAACGTTATTCAGATATTGAAGTAGTACGTAAAGGAGGTAAAAAATAATGAGACAAATGAAATTATTTTTAGGTCCTCAGCATCCTGGGATGCATGGTAATGCTTCGGTTCATATTTATGCTGAAGGAGATATTATAACAAAAGCTTATTTATTACCGGGAATGCTTCACCGTGGTTTTGAAAAAAGTATGGAAAGACATTCATGGGTTAATAATATTGGACTAATTCCACGTGTATGCGTTGTTGAACCTGATATTAATGAAATGGCTTTTGCCCAAGGTACAGAAATGATGTCGGGAATTGTAGTACCTGAACGTGCTAAATATATTCGAATGATTATTTTAGAACTTGCTCGCCTAAGTATCCATTTAATGGCTTACGGTGGTTTAGGAAGTCCGACAGGACTATACACATTAATGTATCATGCTCATGAAGACCGTAACCGAATCTTAAATATTTTTGAAAAAATTACTGGTCATCGTGTTTACCATATGTATATTGTTCCTGGTGGTGTTCGTAAAGATTTACCAGTTGGAATTGAAAAAGATATTCATGCTTTCTTAGATGATTTAGAACGAAGATATGACGAATATCGTGATTTAGGAATTGAAAATCCAACAGTGTTAAAACGAATTAAAAATACTATCGAACTACCTGCAGAAGTTGTATGGGAGTTAGGTGTTACTGGAATTGGTATGAGAAGTGCGGTAAATAAACCTTACGATTTACGTAAAGTTAGACCTTATGCTAATTACGATAAAGTAGAATTTGAAGTACCACATTACGGTTACTCAGATGCCCATGCCCGTGTTGATTGTAAACTTCAAGAAGTTGTTCAATCAATCGGAATTATCCGTCAATGTATAGCACAAATGGAACCAGGACCGGTTCGTACTCGTCTTTCTGATGGTCAAGCTATGAGATGGACTGTCCCAAAAGGTCAAGTTTATTCAGTAGTTGAATCAAGCCGTGGAGAATTTGGTTATTACATGGTTAGTACCGGTGGAACTAATCCTTATCGCGTTGGTGTTAGAGGTGCCAGCTATCCTCAAGGATTATTAGGAATTGAAAAATACTTACCAGGAACGCGTATTGATGATGCTGCACTTTGGGTTGATACAATGGGTGTATGTTCTCCTGAGATTGATCGATAGGAGTGATTCATAAATGAAAAAACATAATAGTATATTCATCTCTTGGCGTCACTTTAAGTATTTATTCAAAAAACCTCTAACAATTCCGTTCAGTGAAATTTTAACTGTGCAAAATGCAAAAATTAGAAATGATGATAAAATCATTAAAAGTAAAAGCTACTTAGAATCATCACCACGTGTTGGTGCTGATAATCTTCGTGGTTTCCATACAAATAATTGGGAAGAATGTATTGGTTGTGGGACTTGTGCCGACATTTGCCCTACTGAAGCAATTGATATGACGGAAAGATTAGAACTTGATGAAAAAGATGGTTCATTCCAAGTCCG
>JASFZA010000043.1:0-4976 GCA_045046715.1 Candidatus Izemoplasma sp. | reverse complement strand
CAATATCGCCCATTAAATCAGGAATTAATACCTCAACAGTTGTATTTGGTCGTTCACTTTTAATTAATCTAACACATTCAGCAAATTGCTTAGCACCATAGTCAGGTAAATCGTCTCTTGTAACTGAGGTAATAACAACGTGCTCTAAATCCATTAGTTTAACAGCTCGTAATAAGTTAGCAGGTTCATCTGGATCTACAGTGTCAGGTTTACCAAAATCAACATCACAGAATTTACAATTTCTGGTACATTTAGTTCCGAGTATCATAAATGTTGCTGTTTTTTGACTAAAACATTCAAGTTGATTAGGACAGTTTGCTTCTTGGCAAACTGTATGAAGATTATGTTGTTTTAATAATGTTCTTATTTGACTAGTTTGTTTGTTAAGATCAGCTAAATCTATTTTTAAATAGTCTGGTTTGCTAATCTTTTGTTTGCGGTATTCATCAAATACTAATTCAAGAAAATGAGAAGTTCTCATTTTTAATATGTATTTATTAATCTTATTTTGCTTTAATACTTTAAGAAAAGCTTCATAAGTATATTCAATCCCTTTGAATTTATCTTCAAATTCAGTAATATCTTTTAAACTAAAGTAATCTCCAGTAATTCTAATGTCTTTTACTTTATCGTTTTTAATTGTAAGATTTATGCGATAATTACCACTATTAAACTTTTGTTTCTTTTCAAGTTCAAATTTAGGATTTTTACCATAGTTCCATTCATCTGTCTCAAACTTTTTAGAATAGTTAGTAATCTTATTCATATCTAGAGTTTTTAGCTCAATAACTTTAGTTGCTATGTTGCTTACAATAAAGTCGTAAAATTCTTCTATCTTCATATCTGTTTTAGTACCGATATTTACAACGCGGCTTTTTACTGACGTTATCGCTTTACTTGTTAACTTAACTTTATCAGGGTTTAAACTTCCAACTAAATTTTCAAAATTTGTATCAAAAAGAATGGTTCCATGAATAACCATTTTCTCCTTATAAATATATTCAGCATTTCCTGAAAATTTTAGTCCATCACTTAATATATCGTTACGTCCAGTAAATGATGCATCAATTCCTAGTTTCTTAACACTATCAACAATTAAGTTTGAGTGTTTTAAAAAGATATTAGAATGATTAATACGATTTGTAATAAAAGAAAATTGTAAACATCCAGGATCAGTAAAAACTGCACCTCCGCCACTATTTCTTCTTGTAATATTTATATTATTCGCTTCAATATATTCTTTATTAATTTCTAAATCAGTAATTTGATGTCGCCCCATCATAACAGTTGGTTTAACACTCCAGAGTAAAAAGATATCTTCAGAATAGTTAAAATCTTTAACTAAATATTCTTCAAGTCCAAAGTAGAAACTGCAGCGGTTTTGTGAGATATTTTTAGTGTTTATGTAAAGCATAATTGCACCAACTTTCTACAAAATAATAATACCACAAAAGTTGTTAAAGTTAATGCTTTTTTTAAATAAAAAAGGTATCCCGAGGATACCTATTTCTTTTGATTAAGTTTTCGTTTGAAATCTTGCGCAAATTTGAACTTTACAGACGTATGCGCTTGAATGATTATTTTTTCTTTTGTATAGGGGTTTATAGCTTTTCTAGGCGCTTTATCGATAGTTGTAAATTTCCCAAATTTATGAATAAAGACAATATTTTTAGCTTTCATTTCAAAAGTAATTATCTCAATGAAAGCGTTTAAGAATTCTTTAGATTTATTTTTTGAGAGACCAGATTTAGTTGAAATCATTAAAATAATTTCTTTCTTATTGTTTGATTTTGTAAGCGTTTGTCTTTTGATTGGTTTTACGACATCTTTAATCACTATATCTTGGGTAATATTTTTAACACTAACTAGTTTGATATCCGTATTACTTTTTGAATTCGTTGTAATTTTATTAGTTAATAAAATTGAAACAAATTTCTTGTTCGGATAGAATCTTGCAACTGAATGTTCTTCAATAATGATTTTTTCTTTTGTCTGAGGATTAATCGCATTTCTTGACTTATAAGTATTTTTTCTAAATTTTCCAAAGTCAGAGATATTAATAATATTTCCTTGTTTAATCTCTTCCGTAATTACTTCAAGTAACGTTTTTAAGAATAACTTTGATTTTGTTTTATTAAGATCTGTTGACTCATAAATTATTTTTTCAATATCTTTTTTTGTTTTACGAGGTACATTAATTTTTTTGATAATCTTTACAGGAGCCACTTTGATTATTTTAGGTTCATCTTCTCTAATTACAATTATCGGCTCAGCTATGACTATTGGAATTATCGGTATATTGATTCTTTCAAGTGTTTCCTGTTGTTGCTCAATTTCTTCAAGACTTATCATTTCTTCAACTTGTTTGCTCTGATATGTTTCAACAATATTTTCTTCAATATTGAATTCATCAGTACTTTCTTTAATCAAATCAATATTATCCAATTGGATGAATTCTTCACCAGTTATATCTGACATAGATAATTGATTTTCTTTATTTAATTTTTTTCTTTCAATTTCTTCTAAGTGAAGAAAATATTCCTTAAGTGCTGCTGAAGATTTTGATTTTTCATATATTTTTTCTCTTTCGGATTCAGAAACAGATCTAGTATAACCACTATATTCCGAAACAAACTCAACCTGTTTACTAAATAGAGATGAGAGTAAAAGCATTAGTACTAATGAAAATGATAGACCATATATTGCAGTTATGTATAACGGATATTCTGCAGGAATATAGCAAAAAAACTGGTCTTCAGGACAAGTGAAAGCTTCGTCTTTTGCGATAAGGAACATTAAAATGATAAACAACATTAATGAAATCATTGCCATTACTAAAAAGATTATACTAAGTCTTCTAAACATTTTATTTTTATAATCCATACCTTCACCTCCAATTTACTTATTTAATTTTACACTAATCACGAATATTTTTCAAAAGAAATGATTTGATAGTTCTATAAACTACGTAATTAAAATAAAAGAAATCAAAAATTTGATTTCTTTTATAATATAAATGATTCAAAGTTACTACCTTTACAGTATGTTTTATATATTTCAATCGTTTGTTCAATATCCATTTTTAAATTTACAGTTTCACTAAAAGATATAATAAATAGTAAAACTTTTGTTGTATCCTTTGTTATAGAGGTTCTTAACGTATCACTCGTAACTGATCCAAATGGAGAAATATTATCTTCATATAGTGGAATATTTTCAATATTCAATAATCCTCGACATAACCCTTCGTAAACATCTTCTTTTAGTCCTAATCTTATTAGGATATCTCCTTGAATTTGTTCTTTATCAAGGACAGCAATAGATTTTCTAGTTTTTAAAGATAAGATGTTCCCAATGTCAACAACATTATTTATCCGATACAGTTTATTTCCTTTTGATAATCTTCGATATAAAGATTCAACAGCAAGGCGATACCTGGATGGGTCTTTTCCGTATTTTTTATATGCATCTCTTCCATCTTTTATAATAGCTAAATTTACAACGGCTTTTATATCAATTGTTTGATTTATATAATCCTCAGAATCTGATACTAATTTATCAATTTCTATATTGTCAAAAACTTCAACATCAAACGTTACAACCCCAACTCTAAAGTTGGGTGTTAACTTTAATATTTTATCATCAATTTTTATATTCATCAGGTTATCCAATTAGTTCTTTTGTAGAGCTAATTTAAATATTTCATAAGCCTTATCATTATCAATTTCAATAACTGTTCCAATACTACCCAAAGCAAGTGATTTGTCAACTAGCACTTGTATTTCTTCTTCAGTAATAGAAATATTTTCATCTTTGAAATTCGTGTTTGCTCCCCATGTTTTAAATATTTTGTCTAATTTTTCTGGAACGTCTTGATATCCTTTTGAATCAAATATTTCTTTATCAAGAAATTGTAATCTTCTCTTCATTGTTTTTTTATTATATTTTAACGCTACTCTCATCCAAGATGAAAAGATTAAAGCCAGAGCAAAACCGTGTGTAATGTTATACTCTTTTGTTACTGGATATGACAATCTATGTGTTGCCCAATCGCCTACTTTTCCAGCACCTAAAATCCAGTTTAAGCCAATTGTTGAAGCCCAACTTAAGTTAGCTCTAGTTTCATAATTGTCTTCACCATTTAACATCTTATTTGTATTTTCAATTACTGATTTAATTACACCAGTACTCATGTAGTCACTAGTTTCTGTATATTCCGTATTTGAGAAATATTGTTCTAACACATGCATTATTATATCAATACTTCCGGCAACAGAAAAATGGCGGTTTACACTTAAAGTATAAGTTGGATCAATAATTGCAAATTGTGGAATACTAAAACTATACATAACTGATCTTTTTTCATGTGTATCGTCATTACTTATAACGCTATTCCCATTAGTTTCAGTTCCTGTTGCTGCTAGTGTAATAATTACCCCCACAGGTAATGATTTAGTTGCATCTTCTTTTCTTAAATATATATCCCAAATATTGTCTTTTTCATATAATGCTCCAAAAGCAATAGTTTTGGCAGCATCAATCGCACTACCACCACCTGCTGCAAGAACAAAATCAATATTATTCTCTTTACAAGTTTTAACACCACGATAGACACTACTCATTTCTGGATTAGGTCTGACGCCTTGTTCTTCAAAAAGTTCAATATCTAATTGTTTAACAACACTTTTAATTCGATCGTATATTCCTAAATCCTTAATTGATTTCTTTCCATATACTAATAATAACTTTTTAACCTTAAAAGTAATTAGTTCCTCTCTTAACTTGCTAATTGAATCTTTTCCAAAGATTATTTTAGTAGGCGAACTGTATTCAAAATTTATCATACTAATAACTCCTTTTCTATTGCTTATTTTATATATTACAACTATGATAACATAAATAAAAAAAATTGAAAATATTATTACCTTTTTTTTCATCCGTTCTTCTAAAGTAAAATAAAATAATAAGTATTTAGT
>JASFZA010000042.1:0-5888 GCA_045046715.1 Candidatus Izemoplasma sp. | reverse complement strand
GGGATTTGTGTTGGCGCCTTATATGATGGTGACCCTTGGGACTTTTACTCTTATAAAGTTCAACCTAAAAATGCATTACCATTAGGAACAGTTTTAACTTTAAGTGCAACCGGATCTGAAATGAATAAAGGATCAGTTATCACAAATGAAGCAACAAAACAAAAACATGGATGGGGTAGTATCTATTCATTCCCTAAATTTTCAATATTAGACCCAACATTAACATACACAGTATCACCACATCAAACGGCCTGTGGTGTCGTTGATGCATTAACACATATTTATGAGTATTATTTTAATAAAGGGAATAAGGCGTATTTAAATGACCGTATTAGTGAAGCTATCATGAAGACGATTGTTAAATACGGTCCAATTGCTTATAATGACCCAACAAACTATGAAGCAAGAGCTGCATTAATGTGGTCATCATCCCTTGCTTTAAACGGCATAACAAAATTCGCAAAAGCATTTGAAGGTTTTAATCATATTACCGAACATGCAATAAGTGCAATATACGATATAACACATGCTGACGGATTATCGATTCTAGGACCAATCTGGATGGAATATGTTTTAAATGAAGAAAACGTTAATAAGTTTTACGAGTTTGCTGTTAATGTTTGGGATATAAAAGAAGATCCAGATAAAATGAAAGTTGCAAAACTTGGAATTGCCCGAGTTTTTGAATATTATAAAGAACTTAACATGCCACTGACATTTAACGAAGTAGGGATAACTAATCCTGATTTAGAGTTGATTGCCGATAAATCATTAACTAAAGATACGTTAGGACAATTAGTTCCCTTAAATAAAGAAGACATAATTAATATCTTAAAGAAAGCTATCTAATAAAAAAAGCGCTATGACTAGCGCTTTTTGTTTGGTTACTTGTAATTTATGATATATTTCATTTCAGTTACAGTTGCAAGAACTGAAGAAATACTACAATATCTTTCTGCTAACTTCATTGATTTTTCAATACCTTTTTGATCTTTTTCAGCAACACCAGTAAAGGTGATTGTAGTTTCAACAAATTTTAATATTGTTGGAACCTCTTCACGTTTAACACCTCTAATGTGATATTTTACATCTGTGAATTTTAATCTTTTTTTATCAGCAATACCTTTAAAAGTACTGTGTAAACAAGAACCGTATCCCCCAAGATATAAATCATAAGGACCCATTGCTTTCCCTGTAAAGCTTACAGCTGCTGTACCGTTTTTCGCAATTATTGTACCTTCTTCTGTATCATCAAATTCAATATCAATATTATATTCTGCCATATTATTTAGTCTCCTTAACATATCTTTCTTTACATTCTTTTATTAATTCTAAAGCATCGATTTTATCATGGAATTCATATACTTCAACTGTTTTATTTTGTTGAAGATCTTTATATGTTTTAAAGAAATGTTTAATTTCTCGTAATGAATGCTCTTGAATATCTGTCAGTTCATGGATATGACTGTATCGCGGATCTGAATCAACAACAGCGATAATTTTTTCATCTTTTTCGCCATTATCAAGCATATCTAAATATCCAACAATTCTTGCGTCAACAATACACCCAGGAAATGTCGGTACACTTGCGATAACTAAAATATCTAAAGGATCATTATCTAAAGCTAACGTTTCTTCAATATATCCGTATTCTGCTGGATACGTCATTTGTGAATATAATACTCGATCAAGTTTAATTCTATTTTTAACTTTATCAATTTCATATTTATTTTTAGTACCCATTGGAATTTCAATAACTGCTTCGTAAACTTTCTCCATGGTAACACCTGCTTTCTAAATTATTATAAACAACTTTTGAGTTTAACACAATACTTTAGCTGTATCATTTTAATATTAATTTGCTATTTTCTTTAATCTTAGTATGATAAACTATTAAATAACTAGGAGGTGAATAATATGGCAACCAAATTTATGAAAGAAATTTATGAATTATTTTTAGAAAAAGACGATCTAAAACTAAAGCATAAAATATTAGAATACCATCCTTACGAAGTAAGTGAAACAATGTTAGAATTAACTAAAACTGAACGTTTAAGATTATATAATATCCTCACTCCTAGTGAAATAAGTTATATAATTAGTTTCTTAGACGAAGATGAAACATTACAACTTTTTAGGGAAATGATTCCAAAGTACGTTGTTAGTATTATTCAAAATTTAGAAATTGACGATGCAGTAGATGTTATTAAAGCGTTACCTGTTGAAGAACGAGCTGGTTATCTATCAATGATGGATGAAGAACATCGTTTAGAAATTAAGGATTTAATCCAATATCAAGAAGATACTGCTGGTAGTATCATGACAACAGAGTATGTTGAAATTGCTATTAACGATGATGTATCACAAGCAATGAAGAAACTAATTGATCAAGCAGTAGATGCTGGATCAATTAATAACTTATACGTTATTAATGAAGAGGATATCCTAGTTGGGACATTATCATTAAGAGAAATGATTTTAGCAAGGAAAGCTGAAAAAATTAAAGATATCATGAATAAGCGAATTATTACTGTAAATACAACGCTTGACCAAGAAGATGTTGCAAATATTTTTAAGGATTATGATTTTAGTAGCTTACCGGTTGTTGATAACCAGTTAAGAATGTTAGGAATTATCACAATTGATGATATTGTTGATGTAATTGAAAGTGAAGCAATGGAAGACTATTCAAAGTTAGCAGGGATTACAAATGTTGCCCTTGATACTGATACAGAAACAGTATTACTCAGTGTTAAAAAAAGATTACCATGGTTATTAATTTTAAGCTTTTTAGGGTTTTTAACATCAACAATTATTGCTCAGTTTGAAGGAACTTTAGAATCAGTTCCAACAATTGCCTTATTTATTCCAATGATTTTAGGAACGGCTGGTAATACAGGAACACAAGCACTTGCGGTTACAGTGCGTGGGTTAAGTGATGGTGAGTTTTCGACAAAATTAAGTATCTATCGTCATCTTTTACGTGAAACAGGAACTGGGGTATTGAATGGATTATTAATTGGGGGAATCTTATTTGTTGCTACATATGCATTCTTAACTCTATCAAATAATATTGATGCCTTTAAAATAGCAGAAGTAGTAAGTTTATCAATCTTTGCTAGTTTAACAGTTTCAACACTCGCTGGTGCGCTAATTCCAATCGTGATTAATACATTCAAAATTGATCCAGCAGTTGCAAGTGGTCCTTTTGTAACAATGATCAATGATATAATTGCCTTAAGTGTATACTTTACTTTGGCAACAATTTTAATTGTTAATGCATAAAAAAAGCTTACTAAGTAAGCTTTTTATTTACATTTTTTTAGTCATTAAGATATGATCAATATCAGCTTCTTGAAATATTTCACCTTCAGAAACATAGCCAAGTTTTTTATAGAAGTCCTCAACGTATACTTGAGCATTTAACTTTAAGTAACCAAATTTGTTATCTTTAGCGTATTCTTCAACTTTATTCATTAAACCAACAGCGAATCCTTGCCCTCTGTACTCTTTTAAGACGGCAACGCGTCCTACTTTATTTTTATAAAGTCGAGCAGCACCGACAGCAATATCGTCTTTATAAGCGGTAAACAAGATACATTCACGGTCTAACCCATCAAATTCTATTTGCCAGTCAATTGTTTGACCAATAATAAAAACCTCTGTGCGAACTGTTAAGTTATCAAGAACTTCAGTTTGTGATTTAGCAACAACAATTTTCATTTATAATACCTCCATTGCAAAGTTTAAGATTAAAGTAGCGAAACCAACAACTAAACAATACATCGCAAAGTATTTAAGGTTTCCTTGTCGAACAACTTTAAAAAACCATTTTACAGCAAAGTACGTTGTGATGATACTTGCGATGAACGCAAAGATGTATCCAGTAATATAAATATCATCAGTTCCGTTGTTAGCAATATCAAAGATGCCAAGTGCCATACTTGCAACACTTATTGGAATATACAACATAAACGAAAAGCGCATTGTATCTTCAAATTTAATTTTACGAGATAAACCACCAACCATTGTGCTCCCACTTCGTGAAATACCAGGGATTAAAGCAAATATTTGAAATACACCAATTACAAGGGCGTCTTTAAAAGTAATGTCTTCATTACTATTATCGATTGCTTGCTTATTCACTAAGTTTAAAGCAATTGCTGTAACTATCAAACTAAGTCCAACAACAGCTAAGTTTTTTAATGATGTTTCAATAAAATCTTTAAAGATAAAACCAAATAGTCCCGCAGGAATAACTCCAATTATAATCATTAAAGCATAATCAAAGTCTCTTTTAAAATCTTTTTGTTTTTTAAAAAGATATTTAAAGCTGTTTACAATAATATTAAAAATGTCTTTTCTGAAAATAAAGACAATAGCAACTAAACTTCCGGCATTAACAATGATCTCAAAATTCAAGTCATCTATTGAAACTCCAAAGAGTTCACTAAAGATAACTAAATGACCACTTGATGAAATCGGTAGTGGTTCAGTAAATCCTTGAATCATTCCAAGAACAATATATTTGATTAATAAAAGTATATCCATAATATCACCTGGATTAATTATACATTAATTTATATAAAAATAAAATGATATATGCTAAAATGTAAAAGAGGTGATTCAAGTGAATATATTTTATTACATACTTCCTTTAATAGTTCTGATAACACTTGGATTATTTATATTATTTAAACGAAAAAATACAGAAAATACAGTATTCTTTAATATTAGTGATATAATTAATTTAATTAAGAAGGAAAATGTTATAAAAGTTGATTTTGTTAGAAACAAAATCGTATTAGATTTAAAAGATTATAAACTTTTAAATCTTGATGAATTAAAAGAACTAGGAGCAGTTGGTATTACAGTTGTTGGCGATCGAATCAAATTTTATTTTGAAAAAGATAATGAAATGATTTATTCTGAATTAAAAAAATATATTGAAGGGTAGTGAAATTATGAAAAAAGATATCATATTTACTCAAGTACAAGGACTACACGCTAGATCCGCTACTTTGATTGTAAGTAAAGCAAATAAATTCAAAAGTGACATTTTCTTAAGTTATGATAATGTTACTGTAGATTTAAAATCAATTATGGGTGTGTTAAGTCTTGGCGTAAAAGCTGGGTCATTAGTAACATTAGATATTAACGGTGAAGATGAAGAAGAAGCAACTAAAGCAATGGTAACAATATTTAATGAGTTGAACTTAAAATAATAGATGAGTTTAACAATTAGATTTTTATTACTTGATACTTCAAACATCTTTAGATTTTTAGATCCAATTATTGACTTTTTAGAAGGCCTTGGGCATTTTGGGTTAGCGATATATACTTTAATAGAAGTGTTATTAATCATACCTCCTATTGAAACTATATATTATCCTTTAATATTGCTTGATGTTGATCACTGGTATTTATATTTATTAACGGTAACAGTATTTAATGTATTAGCATCAATGATTGGATATTTTGTCGGAAAGAAATATGGGTACCCAATTTTACGATATTTTAGTAGTGAAGAAGTTTTAGAAAAGGCAAAGAATTTATTTGATAAATATGGTGTGCTAGCTGTCGCTCTTGGAGCGTTAACACCGATACCTTATACAATAGTTGTATTCCTAGGTGGAATTTCTCGAATGGATTTCAAAAAATTTGTAATTGCAGGATTTTTAGGACGTTTCCCAAGATATTTAGTAGGTGGATATGTTGTTAAAACTGTAGGTGAATCGGACTTTTTAAACGATATACTAATGATTATTAGTATTGTTGGAATGCTCTTGTTTATTTTATATTACATAGGCCAAGGTTTTTATAACCAATATAAAAAAAGAAATGCCTGAGTAATCAGGCATTTTATTTTAATTATTTTTCATCTTCAT
>JASFZA010000041.1:0-8573 GCA_045046715.1 Candidatus Izemoplasma sp. | reverse complement strand
CGTGTTAAAATTAATGAAATTAGTTTTAACGAGCTTGTCGACTATATTTTAGAAACATCTGGGTATCTAAATGCTTTAAAAAATGATGAAAAAGGTGATGTTAGATACGAGAATTTACTTGAATTTAAGACAATGTTAAGTGAAAATGATGTAATTTATGGTGAATTATCTAAAGAAGACGCTTTAGTTTATCTTTTAGAAGACATTTCCCTTAAGGTAAATGAATCGAATGAAGAGGTTGAAGATGGCGTTAGTTTTATGACGTTGCATTCAGCAAAAGGGTTAGAATTTAGAGTTGTCTTTTTAGTAACTCTTGAAAATGGAATGTTTCCACTTGGGAGAGCATTTGAAAGTATAAAAGATTTTGAAGAGGAACGAAGATTAATGTATGTTGGGGTAACAAGAGCTAAAGAACAATTATTTTTAACTAACGCAAAAAACAGACAAACATATGGCGAAGTATTAAGCAATCCGGATAGTGCCTTTATTAAAGAAATTGATCCTGCACTTATATCAGTAAGAGGTTATGATCAATATATTAATAAACCATTTGCTAAACCGTTATCCTCAAGCAGTCGCAGACTTAGTCAAAAGAAGAAAAAGAATATCGATAACTATAAAGAGAACGATATAAATAAGGGTGATAAAATTAATCATACTAGTTTTGGTGATGGATTAGTTGTAAGTGTCGTTGGCGATACATGTACAATTGCATTTAAAGCACCACATGGAATTAAGAAACTTCTTAAAAACCATAACGCTATAAAAAAAATATAAATATCTATGATATAATAAGTTTGGTGATAAAATGAGTGAATTCAAAAGAATAAAAGCCTTAAAAGAACTATTAAATAAATATAATTACGAGTATCATGTTTTAGATCAGCCGACTGTGTCTGATCAAGAATATGATGCACTTTTACATGAGCTTATCAATTTAGAAGAAAAGAATCCGTTATTTAAAACAAACGATTCACCAACAATGAGAGTTGGGGGAGTTGTTTTAGATAAATTTGAAAAAGTAACTCATGATGTTCCAATGATGAGTCTTTCAAATGCTTTTAATGCAGAAGACTTATATAGCTTTGAAGAGAAAATTAAAAAAGAAGTTACTGATTTTACATATAACGTTGAACTGAAATTTGATGGACTTGCTGGTTCATTAAAATTTGTTAATGGTGCATTAGTCCTAGGAGCAACAAGAGGTAATAGCATCATTGGTGAGAATATCACAGAAAATGTCAAAACAATTAAAAGTATCCCCTTAAATATTGATTACAAACAACCGTTAGAAGTTCGTGGAGAAATATTTATGAGTAAAGCAGCTTTTAATAAAGTTAATATAGATCGAGTTGCTTTAGGACAAGAGCAATTTAAAAACCCACGTAACGCAGCTGCTGGAAGTGTTAGACAACTTGATAGTAGCGTAGCGAGTAAACGAAATCTAGATATGTTTATCTATTCGGTTATAATACCAGAAGTTCATAATTTAACAAAACATAGCGAAGCACTTGAATTTGCTAAAAGCCTTGGATTTAAAATAAATAATTTAAGTAAAAAATGTCAAAGCATTGAAGAAGTTATTGAATTCATAACTTATTACACTGAAAAAAGAAGTGAATTACCTTACGAAATCGATGGAATCGTCATTAAAGTTGATGATTTATCTTTATATAATAAAATTGGTTATACAGCTAAAAGCCCTAAATGGGCAATAGCTTATAAATTCCCTGCTGAAGAAGTAACTACTAAAATAAATTCTATTACTTTTCAAGTTGGAAGAACAGGTCAAATTACACCTGTCGCTAATTTAGCTCCAGTAATTATTCAAGGGAGTACTGTTTCACGTGCAACATTACATAATGAGGATTATATCGTTGAAAAAGGGATTAGAGAAAACGATTATGTATTTATCAAAAAAGCTGGAGATATCATCCCAGAAGTTGTTAAGGTTGATTTAAAGAGAAGAGACGATTCAACAACTGAATTTAAAATGATTACAGTATGCCCTGTTTGTAGCCATAAACTTGTTAAAGAAGATGGTGTAGCAGATCATTATTGTGTTAATCCTAACTGTGATGCTAAAAAGATTGAAGGATTAATTCATTTTGCTTCAAGAAAAGCAATGAATATTGACGGACTTGGGGAAAGAATTATTGAAGTGTTTTATAATGATAAACTAATTGAAAATATTTTAGATATCTATTATTTAAAAGATCACCGTGATATTTTAATTACTAAAGAAGGTTTTGGTTCTAAAAGTATCGATAAATTAATTAATAGTATCGAAATATCAAAAAATAATAATCTTGATAAACTCATTTTTGCTCTGGGGATTAGACACGTTGGGGAAAAAGTTTCTAAAGTTATCGCAACAAACTATCATAGTTTATTTGATCTATTTGATGCAACAATTGAAGAACTAATCGCAATTGATGAAATTGGTGATGTTATTGCTAAGAGCATTATTGACTACTTTAGTAAGGATAGTAGTGTAAAATTAGTTTACGATTTACAGCTTGCTGGATTAAATTTAGAATATACATCAAATGTTAAAGAAAACACTAAGTTTTCTGGGAAGACATTTGTTTTAACTGGTAAGTTAGAAATATATAAACGTGATATTGCTAAAGATATTATTGAAAACTTAGGTGGAAAAGTATCAGGGTCTGTTTCTAAAAAAACAGATTATGTTATAGCTGGAAGTGAAGCAGGAAGCAAACTTGCCAAAGCACAAGCTTTGGGAGTAAAAGTTTTATCTGAAGAAGAATTTCGTGACTTACTTAAATAGGTGATTATATGATAAATGAAATTATTATTAAAGGCGCTAAAGAGAATAACTTAAAAAATATTGACTTAACAATACCAAAAAATAAACTGATCGTTATGACAGGTTTAAGTGGTAGTGGGAAGTCTTCTTTAGCATTTGACACAATATATAAAGAAGGACAAAGACGTTATGTTGAGAGTTTAAGTGCTTACGCTCGACAGTTTTTAGGTAATTTAGAAAAACCAGACGTTGAATCTATTGAAGGACTTAGTCCAGCAATTTCTATTGATCAAAAAACAACGTCTAAAAATCCTCGCTCAACAGTGGGGACAGTTACGGAAATTTACGATTACTTACGATTACTTTATGCACGGATTGGAAAACCAATATGTCCAACTCATAAAATTGAAATATCAAGTCAAAGCATTGAACAGATGACTGAGAAAGTATTAGAGATTGTTGAAGGGCGTGTTGAAATATTAGCGCCGATTGTTTCAAGAAAAAAAGGAACACACGCAAAAGAGCTTGAAGGTTTAAGACGAGATGGATTTGTTCGAGTAAGAGTTAATAAAGAAATTATCGATTTAGATGAAGATATCGTATTAGAAAAAAATAAACGACATTCAATTGAAGTTGTAATCGATCGTGTAAAAATAAAACCCGGAATTAGATCAAGATTAAATGAAAGCCTCGAAACTGCTGCAAAACTTGGTGAAGGTAAAGTTATTGTTTTAATAAATGGGGAAGAACATGTTTTTAGTGAACAATACGCTTGTCCTAAATGTGATTTTAGTATTGGTGATTTAGAACCAAGACTATTTTCATTCAATGCACCTTATGGTGCTTGTAGTGAATGTGGTGGATTAGGGCATAAACGAAAAGTAGATCCAGCATTACTAATTCCCGACAATTCTCTTTCAATTAATGAAGGAGCAATTAAAGGGTGGCAAAATCCAGATACTTATTATTATAAAATGTTAGAAACGACAGCTAAACATTATAAAATTGATTTAAATAAACCAGTTAATAAGA
This sequence comes from Candidatus Izemoplasma sp., assembly GCA_045046715.1. Classification (GTDB taxonomy): domain Bacteria; phylum Bacillota_I; class Bacilli_A; order Izemoplasmatales; family Izemoplasmataceae; genus JASFZA01. The sequence continues at coordinate 4,771 of JASFZA010000041.1, read as the reverse complement.
TGAATCAAAAAGACTTAGATATTATTTTTTATGGTTCAGATATTGAAATATCATTTGTTTTTGGTGGTAAGAGTGAAGATAGCTATCGTCATCAAAAATCAGATTTTTATGAAGGTGTTGTAAATAACTTAGAACGAAGATACTTAGAAACATCATCACGCTTCATGCGTGACTGGATCGGATCGTTCATGAGTGAAACAAGTTGTCATGTTTGTCATGGTAATAAACTCAACAAACATGCCTTAAGTGTTAAAGTTGGTGGGTTAGATATTATTACACTAACTAATAAATCAATACAAGAAACAATTAAGTTTTTTAAACAATTAGAGTTATCGGAAACTGATAAAAAAATAAGTGAAATGGTTTTAAAAGAAATTTTGGAACGATTATCATTCCTTGATAATGTTGGGCTAAACTATTTAACATTATCGCGTCAAGCAGCGACACTTTCAGGTGGAGAATCACAAAGAATTAGATTAGCTACACAAATCGGTTCACAGTTAAGTGGAGTACTTTACGTTTTAGATGAACCAAGTATTGGACTTCATCAACGCGATAATGCAAAGCTAATAAAAACTTTGAAAAAGATGAGAGACTTAGGAAATACTTTAATCATTGTTGAACACGATGAAGAAACAATGATGGAAGCAGATCAAATAATTGATATTGGTCCTGGAGCTGGAATTCATGGTGGGGAAGTAGTCTTTCAGGGAACTTATGAAGAAATTATTAAAGACCACAAAAGTATTACTGGTGAATATTTAAGTGGAAGACTTGGAATTGAAGTTCCTAAAGTTAGACGAAGTCATGACGCTGGATATATTGAGATTAAAGGGGCGAGACAAAATAATCTTAAAAACATAAATGTAAAACTTCCTAAAAGTGTCCTTAATGTTATTACAGGTGTTAGTGGTAGTGGTAAAAGTTCATTGATTAACGAATGTTTATATAAAGGATTATCTAATAAAATATACCGTAAGAAAAAAAGCCAAGGTGATTTTGATGAGTTATTAGGAGTTGATGATTTTGAAAAAATCATCAATATTGATCAATCACCAATCGGGAGAACTCCAAGAAGTAATCCAGCAACGTACACAGGTGTATTTGATGATATTAGAGATATCTTTGCGATGACTAATGAAGCTAAAATTAGAGGTTATCAAAAAGGTCGTTTTAGTTTTAATGTTAAAGGTGGACGTTGCGAAACTTGTAACGGCGATGGCCTGATTAAAATTGAAATGCATTTTTTACCTGATGTATATGTACCTTGTGAAGTATGCAAAGGTAAAAGATATAATAAAGAAACTTTAGAAGTTAAATATAAAGGTAAATCAATAACGGATGTTTTAGAAATGACAATTGAAGATGCTGCAGAGTTCTTTAAAAATATCCCTAAAGCTAAAAACAAATTAGAAACATTAAATAATGTTGGACTAGGTTATATAAAGATAGGACAACCAGCAACAACACTTTCGGGTGGAGAAGCACAACGTGTAAAATTAGCTAAAGAATTACATAAACGGATTACTGCAAATACATTATACATTTTAGATGAACCAACAACAGGATTACACAGTGATGATGTAAAACGATTACTTAAGGTAATTGATCACATTGTTGAAATGGGTGCTACTGTGGTTATAATTGAACATAATCTAGACGTTATAAAAGTTGCAGATCATATAATTGATTTAGGACCTGAAGGTGGAAATCTAGGTGGAAAAATACTAGCGACAGGAACTCCTGAAGAAATAACTAAAGTAAAAAGAAGTTATACAGGGCAGTATCTAAAAAAAGTTTTGAAGAGGTAATTTATGAGTGAAAATGATAACAACGAGCCGCAAGATAACAAAGATAACGAAAAAGAATATGAAGATTTCCTAAAAGCTTTAGAGATAATTGAAAAAGCTGCTGAAGAAAACAAAAAGAATAAAGGAAAAAAACCACGAAATTTAATTGCAATTGAATTTGGTGGTATTTTCCATCACAACATGTTTATTAATATGGCATTTAACTATTTAATTAACTTTACATTATTTTATATTATTATTGAATCTTTTGGATTTGCTGAGTTTTCATCAATATATTATTTATTAGGATTCATCCTTATATATACTATTGTTGAACAATTATATAAAGCATATGTGTTACTACATCACTTTAAGATAGTCTTAAAATCAATGGGCTTTGTATTTTATTTTGGATATGTAGCAATGTTTTATATATTAGATGTATATATATTTAGAAGTGATTTTAGTTTTGTAAACGAGGTATTACTTGTTGTTTCAGTTGCTTTATTTACAATTGCTAGATATACTTTAAGTACAATAATTAGGAAAAGATTAAGATATATAAGATAGAGGTGGTTTTATGAAACTTACTGCTTTAGATATTTACAAAGACAATAATTATGAGATTATTGCTGGTAATAAAGGACTTAGTAATGAAGTTCACAGATTCCAAGTATCGAAACCAGGAATCGAACTTGCTGGTCTTTTTGATTTTTATGAATACGATCGTATTCAAGTGTTGGGCAGTAAAGAGATTGCTTTTTTTGGATGGTTAAATGAAAGTAAACAGGAAATTAGAGTGGATATGCTTTTTGAAAAAAGACCACCAATGTTCATTTTTTCAAAAAATGTGAAAGTTCCAGATATTTTTATTCGTAAAGGTAATAAGTATAATACTCCAATCTTTATTAGTAAAAACAAAACAAGTGAATTAACAAGTAGTTTATATCAATACCTTGCAAGTAAACTTGCTGAACGAAAAAGTTTACATGGAACACTTGTTGATGTTAATGGTGTTGGGGTACTAATAAAAGGTAAAAGTGGACTTGGTAAATCTGAAATAGCACTTGAACTAGTAAGACGTGGGCATCAACTAGTTGCTGATGATCGTGTTGATATTTACCAAAAAGAAAAAGGTATTATTGTAGGAGAAGCACCAAACATATTAAAAAAATATCTTGAAATTAGAGGTATTGGAATTATTAATGTTGTTCAGTTATTTGGAGCAAGAGCTTATAAAGAAAATAAAAAAGTTATGTTAATTGTTGAACTAGAAAAATGGAATGATGCAATTGATTATGATCGTTTAGGATTAAACGATCAAACTGAATTATTATTTGACACATTAGTTCCTTATATTAAGATTCCAATTACAGAAGCAAGAAATGTTGCTTCATTAGTTGAGGTTGCAGCGATGAATGCATCACTTAAGTTTTTAGGAACAAACTCAGCGTTAGAATTTACAGAAGCGTTATCTATCGAGATAAATAAAAAATAGAATAGAGGTAATCACATGTTCGATCATACACTAATTGAACCGTTGTCAGATATCTTTTTTGATTTAGGGTTTATTGTTTGGTATAAATACAGTTTTATGATTTTATTAGGAATGTTTTTTGCAACAGTACTAGGACTTAGAGAAGGTAAAAAACTAGGAATTTCTAGTGATGAAATCTTTGATGGTGTGCTAATTATTATTCCACTTTCAATCGTAGGCGCAAGACTTTATTACGTTATCTTTGAATGGTCTAGATTTTCTGGGGACTTAATGAAGATATTGGATATTAGAAGTGGAGGACTAGCAATTCATGGTGGGATTATTGTTGGGTTTGTTGGGACTTATATTTATTGTAAAATTAGAGGAATTAATATTTTTAGAGCTCTTGATTTAGTAGCTCCGGGATTCTTAGTAGCTCAAGCTTCTGGACGCTGGGGTAATTTCTTTAACCAAGAAGCACACGGTGGAGTTATTGGTGGAGTAGATGAAGTTGGTAATGTTATATTATCACTTGATGATCAACGTGCTTTCTTAGCAGACACATTACACTTACCAACATTTATTACTGACAATATGTATTTAAAAGGACCGGATGCTTTCAGTAACCAATATTATCATCCGACATTCTTGTATGAATCAATGTGGAATTTACTAGGACTTGGAATTCTATTTTGGCTTAGAAGAACTAAGTTTTTACGAACAGGTGATCTAGTAGCATTTTATATGATGTGGTATTCATTCGGACGTTTCTTTATTGAATCGATGAGAACTGATTCACTATACGTTGGGAATACAGGATTAAGAACAGCACAAATAATATCAATCCTATTATTCCTTGGTGGAATAGCGTTCTTAGTGTTAAATAGAGTAGTTATAAAAAGTATGCATTATTACAAGGCTTTAGAAGAAAATGCTTTATAATATTAAACGAGGTGAATAATATGGAAAAATTTGATGTAGTAATTATTGGGGCTGGCCCTGGCGGAATGACAGCTGGAATTTACGCTGTACGCGCAAACTTAAAAACGCTAATGCTTGAAAAAGGAGCACCTGGTGGAAAAATGCTTTCTACTTATGAAGTAGAAAATTACCTTGGACTAGGAAATATAAGTGGATTTGATATAAGTGATAAAATGTTTCAACATACTCAAGAACTTGGTGTTGAGTACCGTTATGGTGATGTTACTAAAGTTAGAGATATGGGGACGCACAAGGAAGTAGAAGTTGGGGATGGAACAGTTTATGAAGCTAAATCTGTTATTATCGCTAGTGGAACAAATCCTCGTTCTTTAGGAATTAAAGGTGAATCAAAACTTACAGGTAGAGGAATTAGTTTCTGTGCTGTTTGTGATGGGGCATTCTTTAAAGAAAAAGATGTTATAGTTGTTGGTGGAGGAAATAGCGCTATTGAAGAAGCTGTATTCTTAACAACAATGGTTAACCATGTTACTGTTGTTAATATTTTAGACACACTACAAGCAGA
>JASFZA010000040.1:0-14745 GCA_045046715.1 Candidatus Izemoplasma sp. | reverse complement strand
CAACGTCAGCTGACGTTGTTGACGGAGTTTTCATTTATGAAATAGGAATTGGCGCATACGTGGTTGGAGTATTCGGTGGGTTCATGTACTTACTTGCAATCATTAATATCCTTATAAAAGTCCATGCCAAAGAAATCCCATTTCAAAGAGTACGTTTAGTAGTAGTTGGACTTACACTAGTAATGGTCGGTGCTGTCTTAAATTTAAATACTAGTTTAGGAACACTTGGAATTGATATTATTTTTAATGCGATAAACGCATTTCTTGTAACATATTCAATTTATCGTAATAAATTCTTAGAAATAAATTTAGTAGTGAAAAAAGGTCTTAGTTTTTCACTATACTACATCGTTCTATATTTTATCTATATATCAATGGCTTTACTAGCATTTCAAATACTATACGTGAATTTAGAAATCACTAATTTTACAACAATAATTATAATGATTTCCCCACTATTTATATTACTTGAACCAATAAGAAGAATGATTCAACGTGGGACTAATCATATATTCTATCGTCATTCAACAGATCGTCAAGTCATTCTTAAGGATTTCAGTAATTTAATTAGTTCCGAATTAAAATTAGATATGATTACAGAATCGTTAATCGAAGCGCTTCAAGCTGCTGTTGATTCAAAAGAAGTTACGATATTTTTAAAAAATGCCGTTAAGTATAAACTGCATAAATCATCTATCAAAGACATTGTTTTTGAAGATACATTTATTATGTTTGATCATCCGATTGTAAACTGGTTTTCATCTAAAAATGAAAGTTTATTTATCAACCAAATTAATTCTCATCCGATTTTTAAAGGATTATGGGATAAAGAAAAAGCTGTTATTGAAAGTATTAGTACCGAAATTATTATTCCAATCAAATACTTAGATGAATTGATTGGTTTAGTTGTTGTTTCAGAACGTAATGATCAAACACCTTATAGCGAAGTAGAAACAGATTTTATTAAAACTATCGTTAATAATGGTGCTGCAATTATTGAAAATGCAAAAACTTACGAGTTAATTAAAAGACAGTCAATTACTGATGAACTTACTAAATTATATACACATCGTTATTTTTATGAAGTTGCGACTAACTGGATTGATTCGAATGTTCATTCAACGTTTAGTTTAGCAATGCTCGATGTTGATCAATTTAAAATATATAATGATTTATACGGTCACTCAGCGGGAGATGTTGCTTTAAAACGTATTGCTGAGATTATTAACAATAATACTCGAGATGAAGATGTGTTAATTAGATACGGTGGGGAAGAGTTTATTATCTTATTTCCAAATATTGATGGTAATGAATCTTTAAAAGCAATCGATTTAATTAGAAGAGGTATTGAAGAAGAATTTTTACTTTCCAAAGATATTAGAGAATTTTTAACTGTAAGTATCGGAGTATCAAATTATCCATCACATACGATAAGATTAGAAGAATTAATTGAGTATGCTGATCGCGCCATGTACTCGGGAAAATCTTCAGGTAGAAACAAAGCAGTTTTATTTGATCCTGATACGGAATCAATAAATAACACGGAACAAAATAAAGTTGAAGCAACAATTCGTGAAGCTTATTTATCAAGTATTTATGCACTAGCTGCAACAATTGATGCCAAGGATCATTATACATTTGGTCATTCAAATAATGTTGCTAAACTTGCTCGTGAACTTGCAAGAAAAGCTAAATTTAGTGATAAAGATGTTGAAATAATTTATAGTGCTGGATTACTTCATGATATTGGAAAAGTTGGGATTCCTGAATCAATCCTTTCTAAACCAGGAAAACTTACGCAAAGTGAAAGAGACTTAATGAATACTCACGTTATTCAATCAATTAATATAATTAAACATATTCCTAACTTACTTGATACTGTTCCAGCAATTATGAGTCATCATGAGCAATACGATGGTAATGGATATCCACGTGGAATTAGTGGTAAAAATATTCCGATATTAGGACGTTGTATTTGTATCGCAGATAGTTTTGATGCAATGACAACAAATCGTCCTTATAAACAAGGATTAACTTTTGATGAAGCAATTGATGAGCTGAAAAGACATCGTGGTAAACAGTTTGATCCAGAACTTGTCGATATATTTGTTGAGTTAATGGATCGCGATGTAATAGATCAATTGAACCTAGAAAATAGAATAGTTTAAGGGTGACCTTAAACTATTTTTTTTTCTTTTTGTAAAAAGAGCATATTTTTAACAAGCTATGCTATAATGTTTAATCGAGGTGGCAATTATGACTAAAGAGGACAAAAAGAATCATTTAATACTCCATGATAAAAATATATATAAAGGATTAATAATACTTGCTTTACCACTTATGTTGAACAATTTGGTTAAAACAATACATGACATTATTGATTTGTATTTTGTTGGAGGAATTGAGGGATATGGAACAAAAGCTATTAGCGCAATATCACTTACTTTCCCAATATTTTTTATGTATTTATCTTTAGGAATCGGATTAAGTATTGCAGGGACGGCATTAATTTCACAATTGATTGGGTCAAACCAAAAAGAATTAGCTAAGAAATATGCTGCACAACTTGTAATATTATCACTATTAATTGGGATAGGACTAAATGTATTCTCATTCTTTTTTTCACCAATGATTATGGAATGGATGGGAACAACAGGTTATACATTAGAAAACAGTTCGAATTATCTCAGAATTAGATCATTTGAATTACCGGGGCTATTTGTTTTCTTTGCTTATACAGCGATAAGACAGTCAAGTGGTGATACTGTATCACCAATGATTTACGGAACATTAATGGTTTTAGTAAATATCTTATTAACTTGGTTATTCATTGACATATTAGGTTATGGAGTAAGTGGTGCAGCGTACGCAACACTATTTGCTAATCTACTAGGGTTACCATTAATCATCAGATCTTTATTTTTTGCCAAAGATGGAATTACCCTTACAAAAGAAGATTTAGTTTGGGATAAACACATTATTAAAGATATTTCAGTTACCGCAATTCCTGCTGCAGTTGGACAAGCAATAACAGCTATGGGATTTATCTTTATGAATAGTATTATTCTATCATTTGGAGATGAAACAGTTGCAGCATTTAGTGTTGTGAATAGAATTAGTATGCTAATACTTTACCCAGTAATGGCAATTGGTGGAGTTTCTGCAGCATTTATTGGACAAAATATTGGGAACTTAAATAAAGAAAGAGCTAGAAAAGTATTTACAAAATCAATAGTTTTATCGGTGTCAATAATGGTAATAGGGTTACTTTCATTTATGACGATTAGAGAAAATCTTGTATCAATATTTTTAGAAGAAGAAAGCGCAATCGATTTAGCAACAAAATATATGTTTTTCTTGTTAATTGGTTTACCAGCAATGGCAGTATTTCAATCATTTCTAGGAGTATTTAATGGTTCAGGAAATACAAAATTTACACTTTTTATAAGTGTATCAAGACTATGGCTGTTTAGAATTCCCCTAATTCTATCTTTTAAACAATTTACAAATCTAAATAGTAGTGGTGTATGGTATGCAATGCTACTTTCAAATTTCCTTGTTATATTTATTGGAATTGCTTTATATAGAAAGGTCGACTTTTTACCAAAAGTTACCAAGGTAAAACCGAATCTGGTTTTAGAAAAAGCAACTTAACATTTAAAACAGCAAATAATTTTGCTGTTTTTTTTTACAGAAATCACAGTTATGATATAATATAAATATAAAGGAGCGTGGTGATATGAAATATATTATTAAAAATTATCCAGAACGTTACTATTTAGGAATTGAACACCTTGGGGGAATTACAATTGGGAAACCTAATTCAATAACAAAAACTTGGAAGGACTTTTTTGATAATGACCTCAATTTTATTGAAGATATTAAAGACGGTGGGAAGTTTGTTGGTTTAGAATGTTATCCAATCGACTTTTTAGAAACAAAACAACTGGATTATTTTGTTCTTTGTGAAGTTAAAAGTGTTATCCATAAAGAAGGTTTTATTAGTAAAAAAATTCCAGCAGGAAAGTATATCTGTTTTTCAATTAACTATAACGACATTCCGAAAGAAATTGTTAAAGTTCATCAACATATTAAAGAAAACGATATTAAAGTTAGTTATAGCTTTGACTACGAGGAGTATTTATCAAGTCAAGATTATACAAAAAAAGGATCAATTTTAAACTTTTGTTTAAAATTAATCAACTGATGACCCACGATATAAAAGACTATAGCTCATTAGTCTTAGAAACAGGAAGAAAACTTGATTACTATTTAATTAAGAATTTAAATAGTAATTTTGAGTTAGAGGTATTTAATGAGCTAAAGATGTTTCAAAACGATGATGGCGGTTTTGGGAATGGGTTAGAACCAGATATAAGGTTACCACTTTCAAACATTGCTTCTACGAGTATTGCCGTTTGTATTCTTGAAAAAATTAATAATATTGAATTAAAAGAAACAATGATTAAAGCAATAGTGAACTATTATGAAGCTAGTTTTAATTATCAAAAATACGAGTTTTTAATGGTCCCAAAAGAAGTTAACTTATACCCACGTGCAGTCTGGTGGAATTTTGAGGATGTTAAGAGCTTTACTTTCTTAAACCCTAATCCTGAAATTTGTGGATTTTTAAATCAGTATAAATCATATGTAACTAAAATCGACCTTTCTAAATTTACGAAAAAGATTGTAAAGGAAATCGAGGCTAATTTACAAACAGCATCAATGCACTCTTTAATTAGTGTTATTCATTTTTATAATAGAATTAACACAAATACAAAGTTAATAATTAAAGACACTATTCAACAAAAAGTTGATTCTGAATTAAACATTAATCGAGATAATCCTGAAGAATATCATCTTGAACCTTATACTGTTTTCCTTATTTGTAATGAGTTTGTTAAAAACATAAAAGCAGAGCTCGATGAGGATTATAAAGTTTTTAACTTATTATTAGAAAGCAATCAATTGATATCGCCTAAGTGGCAATGGTATCAATATGAAGAGGTATTTATCAATGTTGCTTTTAAAGAATGGGAGTCGTATTTGACATATAGCGTGTTGCGTTTTATAAAGCTTTATAAATGAAAGAGAGCATTTGCTCTTTTTTTTGAGTAAAATTATTAGGCTGTAAGTATTATTTTTTTGAGGTGATACAAATGAAAAAAATAATATTAGGAAGTTTACTACTTGTTATGAGCATAAGTTTTAATTCGTTAAAAGCAACTGAATATTCAAGGGATCTACCAGGCGGGAAAAACTATATTGATATCTTAAATGTAATTGCAGATAATAGTGGATTATATTTAATCGATACAATTAAAGTTATTGGGGATACTGATTATACATTTTCATTTCCAGCTGAAAATGTAATAGGGGATCCTATAATTGTGAATATTTCCGGGTATAATACCTATTTAGAAGGTGACGTCAGTAGTAACAGTAACTGTAGTGAAGATAGTTTGGGATACGTTTGTACTTTTCATACGATAGCTGATGAAGATGAAATCTATATTGAAATACTAGCGCCAAGTATTTTACAGTTTTATGATTATTATGGAGTTGAAAATATTCAACTTGAGGTTGGTCTTTTTAGAACTGAGTATGAAGAATACTATCCGTTAATAATTGATACTGTCGAGCCAGTAATTTCTGGTGCTGGAATATTTATTAATAGTTATGATAATCCACTAACGATTGGCTATATAATTGCTAGTCACATCACAGTTGTTGATGAGGTTGATGGCGATTTATCAAATATGATAAATATTGTTAGTGATTTGTATAGTGGTAACGAAAGTATTGTTGGCGAATATTTAGTAAGTTTAGAAGTAAGTGATAACTCGGGGAATACGGCTTATTTTGATTTAACAATTTTAATTAAAGATCAAATAGATCCGTATATTACCGGACCTAGTAGTTTAAGCTTTGAGGTGGGATATGCTCAAAACTTGAATACAATAATTAGTAATAATTATGTGCCAGGTGATGACTATGATTTAGTATCTACTATTGAAATTGTTAGTGATAACTATTCATTAAATATGACAACAACAGGTAGTTACAATGTCCTATTAAGAGTTACTGATAGTTCACTGAACACTTTTGAAAAAAGTATTCTAATAAGTATCATTGATTCAGTTGCACCTACTTTAAATTCAACACAGGTGTTTACTAGTAATCTATCTAGTCCTTTGGAATTGAATAATGTAATTAATAATCTGGTTTATACTGATAACTACGATGATAGTTTAAATATAACGATTGCAATAGTTAATGATTTATTTTCAGTTAATTCTTTAATAATTGGAACTTATTTTGTTGATATATCATTAACTGATTTATCAGGTAATATTAGATATGAAACACTAACATTTAATGTTATAGATGATATTGCGCCAGTAATAAGTGGACCAATAAATATTGTTATATCTTATAGCAATCCGTTAACTATTGAAGAAATTATCGCGATGCTAAGTGTAAATGATAATTATGACTCATTAACACTTAACGAGTTAGTTGTAATTAGTGATTTATATTCGCTAACAAATACTGAATTAGGAATATATAATATTGTATTCAGTATTGATGATTATTCAGGGAATAATTCATTACATACAATTACAATGACTGTTATTGATGATGTGCCTCCAATAATCTATATTGATTCTTACATTGTTACTGTGAATCTTGGATCAAGTTTTCAAGAAGAGGACGCAGTTAAACTGTTACTAAGTTCGGGAGAACTCGTAAATGATAACTACCGTGTAAGTGTTTTAATTAATGAGTATGTTGGTCATGAAGATATTGTTGGAAACTACATTTATAAAATCAATTTAACGAATGAATCTGGAGAAGAATTAACAAAAGAATTTCTCATTCAAGTCATTGATATTGAAGAAGAAACATCAATATTGAATGAGTTATCTTATCGAAATATTTCAATCTATGCGTTTTCAATAATTTTTATCGGATATATCATCATTAAAAGAAGATAAAAAAACTAGCTCATAATGTTTGACTTTTTACGTCTAATTAGATAGATTATAGGTATAGAAAGTAGTGGTATTATGGACGTGATTTATTTAATAGTTTCTCTAATTCCAATTATTGGGCCGTTACTATTTTTAGTTATATTAAGAATGAGTGCGAAAAAAGGTATGACAATAAGTATGTTAATAATCATTGCTCTGGCAATGATTATTTGGGGTATGACTTTTACAACTGTTGCGGCATCAGTATTAGCTGGGGTTCATAAGAGTATTACTATTTTATTAATTCTTCTTGGTGCAATAACACTTGTTAATACATTAAAGAATACAAATGCAATAAAAAGGATTAATAGTGGGTTTAAAAACATTAATGGAGATAAACGTGTTATTGCTGTTTTTATTGCTTTTTTGTTTGGTTCGTTAATTGAGGGTGCTAGTGGATTTGGGACACCTGCGGCTATTACTGCTCCGTTATTACTAGGGATTGGTTTTACACCAATAGCAAGTGTTGTAATCGCTTTGGTTGCAGATAGTATAAGTGTATCGTTTGGAGCTGTTGGAACTCCTATAACGGTAGGATTGGCTGGTTTAGATGCGAATTTGATTGAAGTTGCTGAATATGTTACTTTAATTGATTTATTTAGTGGAATGATTGTTCCAACGTTTGTTTTAGCTTTAACAGTTATGTTAAATAGCGAATATAAAAATAAGTTTAAGAGTGTTATTGAATTACTCCCTTGGAGTTTATTTGTTGGAATTGTTTACAGTCTTACAGCATACAGTGTCGCACGACTGTTTGGTTATGAATTTATTTCAATTATCACACCGCTAGTAACAATGCTTGTTGTTGCTATTTCTGCTAAGTATCGATTCTTATTAAGTAGTACAGAAGTTAGTAAAGAAATTGTAACAGAAGAATCTTTAGTCAAAGCTTGGAGTCCTTATATTATTGTTATATTGTTATTGATCATTTCCAGAATAATTACACCAATTAAAGACTTTTTAACTGGCTTTGATTATTTATCACTATCCAATATATTTGATACAGGAATAAGTTCAGGGTTTGAGATATTATATTCACCAGGAACCATTCTTTTAATCTCAGCGTTAATCGGAAGTTATATTCAAAGTAAGTCTAGTAATGCTTTTAAGAAAGCAGTCAAAGATTCAAGTTTAATATTATACAGTGCTGCACTTGCATTAATTCCAACATTAATAATGGTTACTGTATTTTCAAATAGTGGAATTAATACAAATGATTTAGTTAGTATGCCGAATTTTTTAGCGCAAGATATTGCTGCGCTATTTGGTGATTTTTATATATTTGCCAGTCCGTTCCTTGGAATGATTGGTTCGTTCATTACGGGAAGTGCTACTGTTTCAAACTTAACCTTTGGTGAAGTTCAAAATGAAGTAGCTTTAGTTTCAAATTTAGATCAAAGTATTGTCTTAGCAACTCAAGTTATTGGTGCGGCAATTGGAAATATGATTTGTGTTCATAATATTGTTAGCGCAAGTGTTGTTGTTGGACTAAAAGATCAAGAGGGTGCTATTTTTAAAAAGACAATTATTCCGGCATTGATTTACGCAACTATCGTTGCAATAACTGCGTTTATAATAATTAGTATCTCGTAAATTAACAAAGCATATTAAGTGTAATTCACTTGCAAATATTATAAAATAGACTAGGGTAAAAATAGAAAAGAAATGGTGAATATATGAAAAATATTAAATTAAAAGAAGATATCTACTGGATTGGTTCAATTGATGAGGATTTACGTGAATTTGATGTTGTTTTAAATGCAGAATTTGGGACAACGTATAATTCGTATCTAGTTAGAGGATCTGAAAAAAATGCTTTAGTAGATACTGTTAAACATACGAAAATAGACCAATTTTTAGAAAATTTAAAAGAAATTATTGATATTAAGGATATTGATTATATTATTATCAATCATGCAGAACCAGATCATACTGGTTCGATTGGAAAAATATTAGAAGCTAATCCTAATATTAAAATAGTTGGGTCAAAAGCCGCTTTAATGAATTTACGAGAAATTACAAATATGGAGCTAAATGAAATTCCTGTTAGAGATAATTCAACTTTAAGTTTAGGGAATAAAACATTTAGATTCTTTACAGCACCAATGCTACATTGGCCAGATACAATATTCTCTTATTTAGAGGAAGATAAAACAATATTTACATGTGATTCATTTGGTTCACATTACGCAATGGAAATACCTTTGCAAAGTAAAATAACTGATCAAGATGAATACATGCAAGGATTTAATTACTATTTTGATAAGATATTAGCACCTTTTAAAAAGTTTATGTTAAAAGCAATCTCGAAAATAGAACATCTTGATATTGATATGGTATGTACCGGACATGGACCGGTTTTAGATGAAGACCCATGGAAAATAATAAATTATACTAAAGAATTAGCATTAAAAGGTTCGAAAAATTCAAAACCAATTGTTGTTATACCTTTTGTTACTAGTTACGGATATACAGAAAAAATGGCTGGAATTATCGAAGATATCTTAATTGAAGAAGGTATTGATACTGAAAAGTACAATATGACGTATGCTTCAAGAGATATAGTAGCTAAACATATTCAAGTTGCTGATGGTGTCTTGTTTGGTAGTCCGACGATGTTAGGTGATGCGCTATTCCCAATATGGGAATTATTGATTAGAATAAATCCATTTGAACATGGAATTAAATACGGTGGGGTTTTTGGAAGTTATGGTTGGAGTGGTGAAGGAATCACTCACGTTGATGATCGACTTAAACAACTTAAAATGAAAAGAATTGACCCACTTAAACTAAAGTTTGATCCAAGTATTGAAGAAATTGAAAAGATTAAACAATTCGCAAGAGACTTTGCAATGATGGTGAAAACATAAAAGTTGAACAAATGTTCAACTTTTTTATTGACTTTTTTAGAAGATATAATATAATAGTTAGGTAAAGACTAACTAACTAGTGAAAGGAGTGAATATTATGAAAGAAGAAATCGTAAGAAAATCATTTAATATTTTCTTAAAAATGTACTTTGATTCTTGCCGAGAAGTATATGAAGAAATTAACTTTAAGGAAGTAACTGGGCGACAATTTAAGTATTTAAAAGAAATATTTAAAAATGAAAAAATGTCTCCTTCTTCGTTAGCCAAAGCTTTTGATTTATCTAAACCAACAATTACTGAGATAATCAATAAATTTTTAGATGCAAAATTGATTGTTAAGGAAGATTGTATAAATGATAAAAGAAAGTATTTTATCCGTTTAACAAAGCGTGGTGAATTACTTGCTAAAAGTAATGAACTTGAAAGTAAAAAAGCAGTTGCGAAAATGTTTGATAAGCTATCTGCTATCGAGATTGATAATTTAGTAACGATATTTAATAAATTTGAGGTGGAAGACTTATGATATTTGGCAAAACGATAAATAAATACTACTTTAAGTACTTCCATTTATTTTTAACTGGGATTATTGCTTTAGTAATAATTGATTATATCCAACTAGAAATACCATTACTTACAGGAGCGTTAATTGGCGATTTAGCTGAAGGAACTGTTGATAAAGCAGGGATTGTTGATGTTATATTATTGATTGCCCTATATGTAGTGATAATTGTCGCTGGAAGGTTTGTGTGGAGATACTTTATATTCGGTGCTTCAAGACAAGTTGATTATGGATTGCGAAATGAGTTATTTGCTCATACGGAAAAACTGTCTAATTCATTTTATTCTCAAAATAAAGTCGGCGGTTTAATGGCGTATTTTGCAAGTGATATTGAAGCAGTTAGACGGTCTGTTGGACCGGGGATGATAATGTTTGTTGATTCGCTATTTTTAGGGGGATTAGCATTTTATCATATGTATAATATTGATGCAAGATTAGCTTTTTTCTCGGCTACACCATTACTAGTTATTGCTGTGTTAGGTGCAGTGTTAGGTAAAAAAATGCGAATTAAATTTAAAGAAGCTCAAAAGTCATTTGAAGATTTAAGTGATTTTACAAATGAGAATCTTTCGGGATTAGGTGTTATTAAAGCATTTGTTAAAGAGCGTTCAGAAATAAAAGAGTTTTTAAAGATCAACAAACGATCAAAAATAAAGAATATTGAATATGTAAAAATTCAATCATTCTTACAAATTATAATTAGAATGGTTGTTAGTATTATCTTTGTTGTAATTATTGGGTATGGTGGATATTTGATTAAAGATACAGCGTCTCTCCCAATTGAAGACCGATTTACAATTGGAGATTTAAATACTTTTATTATGCTCTTTGGTTCATTGATTTGGCCGATGATGGCGTTATCGATGATTATCAATATCAGGAGTAGAGGAAAAGGATCGTTAGAACGACTTGATAAAATTCTTTATGAACCAATCGAAGTATATGACAAAGACGTTTTAGATATTACTGAGATCAAAGGTGAAATCGAATTTAGAAACTTGTCATTTAAATATCCTGATGGAGTAGACAATGCTCTTGAAAATATTAGTTTTAAAATTAAAAGCGGTGAAACATGTGGCGTAATTGGTCGGACAGGTAGTGGTAAAACTTCAATTCTTGATTTATTGTTAAGAATATATAATGTTGAGGAAAATACATTATTTCTTGATGGTGTTGATATTATGAAAATACCTATTAAAACAGTTAGAAATGGAATAGGTTACGTTCCCCAAGATGGATTCTTATTTTCAGATTCAATTGCGAATAATATTTCTTTTGGATTAAGAAAAAATATCGAATTAATTACAGTTATTGAAGATGCAGCTATGCAAAGTGATGTTCATGATAATATTATTGAGTTTACTGATGGGTATGACACAATTATTGGTGAAAGAGGAGTAACACTTTCTGGTGGGCAAAAACAACGATTAAGTATTGCACGGGCGTTAATTAAAGACCCAGCAATTTTAATTTTAGACGATAGTGTTTCAGCAGTTGATACAAAAACTGAAGAAACAATTTTAACTAACTTAAAAACACAAAGAAATAATAAAACAACAATAATCATTGCTCACCGTATTTCAACGATTAAAAATGTTGATAAGATTATTGTAGTTGAAGAAGGAAAAGTAATAGCTATTGGAAACCACCAATCATTACTTAAAACATGTGTATTCTATCAAGATATGGTTGATAGACAAAAACTAGAAGATGAGATTGAGGTGGGATTATGAGTGAAGAAATCTTAGAAAAAAGACAGTATACAATGACAGATATGCAAATTGTTAAAAGATTAATGACGTACACAATTCCATTTTTAAAAGATTTTGTTATAGTCCTCATTTTAATGGTAATAACGGTTGCTATAAGTGTCCTTGAACCAGTCTTAATTGGAGTTAGTATTGATACATTAACCGGAGATGATATTGACTTAGATAAACTAATTGTTTTATTAAGCATTTTTATTACAGTAATCTTGGTTGGTGCTTTATTTAATTACCTACAAACAATTTTACTGCAAGTAACAGGACAAAAGATTATTTATAATATTAGAGAAGAAATATTTACACATCTTGAATATCAAGATATAGCGTACGTAAATAACGTTCCAATTGGATCGTTAGTTACAAGAGTTACAAATGATACTAATACATTAAATGAAATGTATACAAGCGTAATCGTAAGTGTTTTTAAAAATGTATTAATGTTATTTGGAATTATCATTGCAATGATGATTTTAAATTATAAATTAACATTGTTAATACTTATAGTTATACCATTTATTGTTGTAGCGTCATTTGTGTTTAGAAAGTATTCAAGAAAACAGTACCGAATAACTCGTGGTTATTTATCTAGAGTTAATGCTTTTTTAGCAGAAAATTTATCTGGAATGAAAATAATTCAAGTCTTTAATCAAGAAGAAGAAAAATTTAAAGAATTTGACGAAAAAAATACATTACTAAAAGAAGCATATTATAAACAGATATTGATTTTTGGGATCTATCGTCCAACGATGTATTTCTTATACATGGTAACAACAATCATCGTGCTTTACTTTGGTGGAGTAAGTGTTATTGATGGAGTAATGACAATCGGGTTCTTAATTGCCTTTCAACATTATATCGGTCGTTTCTTTGAACCGATTCAGCAGCTTGCTGAACAATTCAACATCTTACAATCAGCATTTGCATCAAGTGAAAGAATCTTTGGTATCTTAGATAGTGAGTTTACAATTAAAGATGCTGATGATGCAATTGAACTTGATGACGTTAAAGGTGAAATTGAGTTTAAAAATGTATCATTTGCTTACGTTGACGAAGAATGGATTTTAAAAGATGTTTCTTTTAAAGTAAAAGCAAAAGAATCAATCGCATTTGTTGGAGCAACTGGGGCTGGAAAAACTACAATTTTATCATTAATTTCAAGAAATTATGATATCCAAAAAGGTCAAATATTAATTGATGGAATTGATATAACTAAAATTAAGAAAAGCTCACTTCGTTCATTCATTGGACAAATGCTTCAAGATGTATTTATGTTTAGTGGAACGATTGAATCAAATATTAAGTTACGAAATAAAGATATATCAGATGAACAAATGATTAAAGCATGTAAATACGTTAATGCTGATCGATTTATCGAAAAATTACCAAAACAATATCAAGAAGTAGTTAGAGAACGTGGTAACAATTTCAGTACCGGACAAAGACAATTATTAAGCTTTGCCCGTACTATTGTTCATGAACCTAAAATAATGATATTAGATGAAGCAACAAGTAATATCGATACTGAAACTGAACAATTAATTCAGGAATCACTATCTAAAATGATGAGTATTGGAACAATGCTTATCGTTGCTCATAGATTATCGACGATACAGCATGTTGATAAGATCATTGTTCTTAGTAAAGGTGAAATAATTGAGCAAGGAACACATCAAGAATTGCTTAAAAATAAAGGACATTACTTCAATTTGTATAAATTACAATACCAAGAAAAATAGTGTAAAGTAAAAACGACACGTTAATTTGTGTCGTTTTATTTTAAAACCATTAATAACATTTTTTTGAATTCACTACATATCTTTGGGTTAATTTCTAATACGGTTACGTGGGACAAGTCGCTTAAGAAATTATCGAAATCATCCCTTTTTGAGATTCCAAAACTTGAGAATAGAAGAGATTTTTTAAAGCCTTTTCTAACTATTCTTAAAGTAGGGGATTTACCATGAATACCAGAGTTATCAACTAATAATTCTAGTTTCTTAATATCAAAGAAGTTTATATGTCTTTTAAAGAAAAATGGATAACGTTGAAACTGAACGTCTTCCACAGTGATAACAATCTTATACTTATTCTCTGCGCCCCAATAGATTGAATGGATAATCATAAAAAGGGTCACGATTAAAATTAATGATGCATAAATGGGTTCACTTGCAAAATTAATAATTGTTAAAATACAAACTAATATACCAATTGGTAATAAAGCAAATGTAATTACAATCCATCTACCGATTTTATCGAAAAAGTTTAAGAAAACTCCTTCTTCAAGGATGTTAATATTATCGTAAGTGGGGGATGAATTAAACACGAAATATAAGTGAACTGAAGTTATTTGGTTCACTTATTTTTTATATTTCTCAATAGGATATCGTTGAATATTCAATGATAAAATGTTATAATAGATATATAAGTAGTAATACTAGAAAGGGCTGAAATAAATGGAATTTGATAATAATAACCATTCAGTGTTCAAACTATACTATCATTTAATTTTAGTTGTA
>JASFZA010000039.1:0-6050 GCA_045046715.1 Candidatus Izemoplasma sp. | reverse complement strand
AAACAACTATTCAGCTTCATGTTAATAAAAATTCTTAATAATATTATAGCATATTTTATAATAAATTACACAAATTTACGATCTATCATTTGTTGGATATGACTTTAATGAAAATTATTTTATAAACGCCTTAATATCAAAAAAACCGAATCTTCCATAGTAACAATACTATCTAAGATTCGGGTGGTATATTATAACCTTTTATCAATTTGGTAATTCTACAGTAAATGTTATTTCATTGTTTAATGACTTAACATCTATTGTTCCATTTAACTTAGAAACAATCTTTTTAGTTAGTGTAAGCCCTACTCCACTAGATGTGTTATCTCTAGATTTTTCTGATACATAAAATAAATCAAATAATTTATCTAAGTGAAGTGAATCAACTGCTCCTTCGTTACTTATTAAAAATGTTAACTTATCATCAGAATTGTCTAAACTAATTATAATCTTACTATTTGAAGGTGAAAACTTAACTGCATTACTAATGAGATTCATCCAAACTTGATATAATAACTCTTTATTTGAAACAATTGTATAGTCTGGTAATGTTAAATCAAATTCGATTTTTTTATTTTCCCATGATAACTGCATTAATTGAATAATATTTCTTATCTGTTCAGATACATTAAAGTTATCTTGCTTTGGCAATATAACTTTAGAATCTACTAGTGAAATTAATAACATATTTTTACTTAATTCTGTTAGTCTAGTTGCTTCACTAGAAATAATTTTTGCATATTCTATTTCTTCATCTTTTGATAGCGTTGCGCTAGCTAACAAATCAGAATAACCTTTTATTGCCGATAAAGGAGTCTTTAACTCGTGAGAAAAATTTCTAACAAATTCTTTATTCTGATATTCATTTGCTTTTAATTCTTTTATCATAATATTGAAGTTACGGATAACTTCCGTTATTTCATCATTAGATCCTTCTTCTATTTCAACATCGTAATTACCCTTCATTACTTCTTTTGTTGCATGATTTAATTTATTTATTCTTTTATATATTATCTGATTCATAATGAAATTAAATACCATTATCATGATGAACACAGCAATAACTATCATATAAAAATGTGGTCTTACATCATCATTTTCAGCTATAAAATTACCCGTACTTAAGTATGAGATTATTTCAGGTATTAAAGACGTAATAAATATTACTAACATTGTTGCAAAGAATACTTTAATAGTTACTTTATTCATTTTAATACCACCTTATATCCTAAACCACGAACTGTTACTATTTCTAAATCGTTAGTTTTAACTTTCACTCTTAACTTCTTAATATGGGTGTCTACCGTTCTTTCGTATGATTCACTATCAAATCCCCATATTTCATTCATAAGTTGTTCGCGGGTGAATATTCTTCCGTTTGAGGCAGAAAGCTTATATAACAACATAAACTCTTTTGTTGTTAATTCAATAGACACATTATTAATTAGACATTTTAATTCATTAAAATCTAAATATACTTCTTTATGTTTGAAAAAATTCTCACTAATGATTTTATATCTTCTAAGATGTGCTTTAATTCTTAACACAAGTTCTTTCATATCAACTGGTTTAACAATGTAGTCATCTGCCCCACTTGTAAATCCTTTTTCTTTATCCATAAATGAATCTAGGGCAGTTAACATTATTATTGGTATTTCTGTATTTATACTTCTAATTTCTTTTAAAAGAGTAATACCATCAGTTTTAGGCATCATTATGTCAGATACAATTAAGTCAATATGTTCATTAATAAATATATTATATGCAATTTCACCATTCTCAGCTGAAATTGTTTGATAACCACTTAGTTGTAAATTTTTACATATTAAGTTTCTTATATGGTTATTATCTTCAACAACTAAAATCTTTAACATGATATCACTCCTTGTTTATTCTGTACGTAAGGCAGTTACTGGATCTTTTCTTGCTGCAATACTACTTGGGATTAATCCAGAAGTTAATGTTAATACACTTGACAATAGCATTAATCCAATCGCATAAGATATTGGTAAATTTGCAAAGCTATCAACATCGATTAACTTAGAAATAATTTTATTAATTGGTGTTTGCATTATATAGTAAACTAATACTCCAAGTATACCACTAGTTAACCCAATCAATAAAGTCTCAGCATTAAAGATTCTTGAAATATCTTTTTTTCTTGCTCCTAAACTTCTCATTATTCCAATTTCTTTTGTTCTTTCAACGACACTTACATAAGTAATTATCCCAATCATGATTGAAGACACGATTAAACTTATCCCTGCGAATGCAGTTAGAATAATTGTAATTGTTGTAATCAAACTTGATATAGTCCCAGATATCTCTTCTGCTAAATCTGTATATACTATTTGGTATTCATCTACTTTATCAACATTATACTCATCAATATACGTTTTTATGTCGTCTTTTGATTCATAACTAGCTGGATAAATTTGAATTCCATCAGGCGTTGTATCTGCGCCAAGGAATTGCATTACTGAATCATACGTAATTTGTTCATTAAACGCTTGTCCTGTTAATATGTTTGACTCTGGACTTGCTATTTGAGCAGCAACAACATCTGAATTTGAAGCATCTGTTTGTAACATTTCTGTTAGTTCTGGTGTGTACCATAATCCTTCAGATAAAATTTCACTTGTTGCTTCTTCATTAATTCTCATAATACCAACAATTGTTATTGTAATTGAGTCTTCATCATTATACATTGCTTCATAATCAATGTTTGGTAAAAATAAATTTTCATTTTGTTCAAAATAAACATTATTAGGAATTACTTGATACTCTTTTCCTAAAATATCATCAAAAGTATATTCATCTTCAATTAAAAATCCTAGTTCATTTAAGATATCAACACTTATTTGATTTTCTGAATCAACAATTAATACAACTTCGTTGGCACTAGTTGGATAAACACCTGTGATAATATCATATTGAGTTTCAACAAACTCTTGATTATCAGGTAGTTGACTATAACTACTTGCTCCACCAAAGAAACTTTCAGTACTAGGTAAAGATTTTGTTAATGCTTCAAATGTTCCATTATCATTTTCTCTTATAATTCTCATATCAATTGAACTTGTATAAGAGATTGATGTGTAATAATCTGGATTCATTTCTTCTAAATAATCTATAAAAGTATTATCTAATATGTTTGTATGAGTTGTTAGTTCTGCTATTGGATCATATGAATATATTTCTTCGACATCAAGGAATCCATCTGAACTAATAGCAAGTGGGTCCTCTTCACCACCAGGTCCAAATTTACTTGTGACAACAGATTGAGATATTGTAATTGGAAATCCAGCTAAAGTATCTGATTCGATTTCACCAATATATTCCGTCATACCTGTTGAAATACCAAGGACTAAAGCAACACCAATTATCCCAATGCTTCCTGCAGTAGCAGTAATCATTGTTCGACCTTTTTTTGTGAACAAGTTTTTAAAACTTGTTCTTAAAGCTTGCATATAAGACATTGATGTTTTTTTATTAGTTAGTATTTCTTCTAATTCTTGTTCATCTGCTTTTACACTATTTGTATCAGACATTACTTCTCCATCTAATAACTTAATTAAACGATCACTATATTGCTCTGCTATTTTACTATTATGCGTAACCATTATAACTAAACGGTCTTTTGATATTTCTTTAATTACATCCATTATTTGTTTACTTGTTTTACTATCTAATGCTCCTGTTGGTTCATCTGCTAGTAATATTTTAGGATTATTAACTAAAGCTCTCGCAATTGCAACTCGTTGCATTTGCCCGCCTGAAAGTTGATTTGGTTTTTTATCAAATTGATCATTTAATCCAACATCACTTAATACTTTTTTAGATCTTTCTTTTCTTTCCTTTGATCCAATTCCTGAAAGGCTTAATGCCATTTCAACATTATCCAAAACTGTTAAATGTGAAATTAAGTTATAGTTCTGAAATACAAACCCAATTGTTGAATTACGATAAGCATCCCAGTTTTGATCTTTAAACTCTTTTGTTGTTTTATTTTCAATCAACAAATCTCCACTAGTATATCTATCTAAACCACCAATAATATTTAACATTGTTGTTTTACCACATCCTGATGGACCGAGTATTGAGACAAACTCATTTTTTCTAAATTTAAGGTTAATACCTTTTAATGCTTGGACTGTTTGATCGCCCACATGATAATCTTTAGTAATATTTTTTAGTTCTAACATTTTAAATCCTCCGTTGACTCTTTTGAGTACATGAAGTATTATATATCACCAAAGTGAACTGAATGTGAACTTATATAATAAATAATCACAAAGACCGTTAAAGGTCTTTGTGATTATAATTTATTTATTTTCTAATCAGAAAACTACTCCTATTGAATCACTTTTAGCTTTTCTAAGTGTAACTCAACTTTCATTGTTTCCTTCTCTCTTCTTCTCAATATGATATGAAAAATAGTAATAGGAATAAGAAAAACAACTAAGTAAACAACAATTCCAATTATAGTCAGCGAACTTCTAGAAAGTGAATATTTATCCTCATCTATTTCTGTAAAAACTAAAGTATAATCCTCATCTATAGCATATACCTTATTATCTTTTCTAATAAAATAGTAGTCATTAAAGTACTCATCATCAGTGCAATCATCACATTGCAATCCTTCGTTTACAATATTTAAATCTTTGTCAAATTCAGTATAAGTCTTCAATGTAATACCATATGAAAGCGTCTCTTTAAAATGTGATATCCATGTATAATCGGATATTCTAGTAAATTTAAAATCAAGAGTTAAATCTTCATTTACAAGATAGTAATCATACGTGAAATTACCATCATAAACTATAATATTTCCATCTACATTATACATATTGTATAACGCAAAATCCTCAATAAGTATTTCTTGAATAATATCAAGTTCAAAATTAAGTTCTTTAAGAATGGTAGTTCCATTGTTATCTTTACTTAGTTCTGAAATAAAGATTGAATCACCATTCATTTCTATTTCAGTAACAATTTTACCATTATCAGAGTAATAAACATCCACTATCCCTGTTTCATCAAATTTATATATTGCAGCTACTTTATCATTATCTGACCTATGTTCTGTTCCAGCTAAGTAAACATAATTATCTCTATAGAAACCGTCTTTAAAGTAGTAAAACTCAACATCTAAATCTATATCTTCATCATCTATAATATATAATATAGTTTCGCTATCTATATCAATTACTTTAAACGCTTGATAATCCCCCTCTTGTATACCATACTGAATAACGGCAATATTATCGTTATAAAAAACTATTCCATAAATTTCCTCTTCTGTACCAAAGTATATCGACAAGTCGATATTGTTAAAGTTTTCATCTAATATGAAATCTCCAAAAGTTTCACAGTAATACTCTCCACAAGAATCAACATAATTTTCTATTAGCATCGCATCTGTTCTTTCTGTAAATTCATACTTTGTTTTGATTACTTTTATATTTAAAAACTCAATATCCATTAACTCGCTATACATTGTCGTCATGTCGTTTAATGAGGCTTCAGATGTCATATAAAAACTAGCTATAAGAGCACCCAAACATAAGATTGTTACCGAGTATATTAGAATTACCGTTTTACTAAAACTATGGAATGGTGATAACTTAGAAGGGATAATTCTTTTATTCCACCACTTCTCATTCGGATCTTTCTCGCTATCTTTGAATTGCTTGAGGATTTTACGATATGATTTATCTTTTAGATAATGCAACATTAACATTGAATGCCACACTGTCTTAACTCTACTGTTACGTAGTCTATACATTAACCATAAAGGTAATCCAAAGACAATGGGATAAACTACTACCATTCCAATTACTTGAAGCCAAAATGGTAAATGATAAAATAAGTACCCAGAAATATGTGATGGATAGAATTTTAACATGGATAGGATAAATAAATATCCAAATCCATATAAGAAATATCCAGCTACACCTCTATTAAAACTTAAAACCTTTTCTAACTCATACAATGCACTTTCATTATCTTTAAGTGCCTCATTAAAATACTCCTCATTAATTGCTACA
>JASFZA010000038.1:0-7311 GCA_045046715.1 Candidatus Izemoplasma sp. | reverse complement strand
GCTCTTCCGATCTGGTCTTATAGCGAAAGTGAAGATATTACCCAAGAGATATTTATTAAGGTATATAAAGAACTAATCAAATATAATAAAGATAAAGCATCGTTTCGAACGTGGCTTTACCGGATAGCTCATAACTATACGATTAATTATTTAAAAAGTTCAAAATACAAAAAGATTAAAAACTTAGCTGATTATAATGATCAATTTATTCCAGGTGAAACTGATATTGAGGAATCAATTATAAATGATGAAAGAATTAATAGCGTTGTTTTGATAATGAAAAAAGTTCTATCAACAAAACATCTGAGGATTATGACACTGCATTTCTTTACTAACTTTAGTGTAAAAGAAATAAGTGAAACATTAGATATTCCCGAAAAAACTATATATAAGGCAATAAAAACTAGTATTGAGAAAATTAAGAAGGAGGTTGATGACAATGAATAAAATGAATCGTGATATTGATCAAGTGAAATTTAACATTATTAAAGACCGAAGTATTGATAATGTATTGGATACAATTAACAAACCAAAACATAGTCCTTTTACCCGCAAGAAATTATCATTAGTATTAATGATTCTTTTAGTTGTTTTAACTGTTCCATTTGCGATGAAACTAGATAATGGTTTTATTCCTGTTGAAACTAATATTGATGAAGAGTTATTATCAACACTTGCATATGTTTCAACATCAATGTTGAATGAAGAAATTGCATTAGCAAATACTTACAACATAACTTTCCTAGCAGATGATGAAAATCCATTAATTGAAAGTGAATTAGATGATATCAACATTTATTTTGACAAACTAAAATACTTTATTGATTACACTGTCCCATTTGAAGAATTACTATTAACTGAAAATAGTGAAGAAGAAGTATATCAATATACAATTGCATTTATTCTTGATGAAGTTGAATATGTGATGAACTTTAATATTGTTGATGGTGTGTTAACTGGTGTGATGAACTTTTCTGGTAAAACGTTTGAACTTAGTGGTACTTACATAACAACTCAAGGTGAAGAGACTTTTGAAATATTAGCAATTAGCGGTTCTGACTATATGAGCGTAAAATTAAACACTGAAAATAATGGTGATGAATCTAAACTAAAATTAGAAGTTCAATCAAGAATTTCTAATCAAATAAGAAACAAAACAATTGAGATTAAAGATGAGTTAGATGAACAAGTTGTGATTATTACTGAAGATAACAATGAGTATAAATTACAAAAAGAAGTTACTGCTGAATATACATATAAATTTACGTATAGAATAGGATCAACTGAAGGTGTCCTTGAAATTAACGAGACAGTTGATGAATTTGGTAATCAAGAATATAACTATACGATTAAAGAAAACGGACAAGAAAAAGAAATTACAAAACCAAAACCTGGTGGGAACACAAATGATAATGGCAATTCAGGAAATTCTACCTAATTTTTCTAAAAGGGAGAATTATGTTATTAATAACTGTATATATTAATGAAAAGGAGTGATTTAAATGAAAAAATTATTTACATTTGGACTATTAGCATTCGGACTTGTTTCATTGTCAGCTTGTTCTGATACAGAGGTAGAAGACGATGATAACAATATTGAAGAATTAGAAACACCTGAACAAGAAATTGAAGCTACTTTTGAAGCAGGAGCAAGTATTGAAGAAACAGAAACTTTAGCTTTATTATCATATTTGACTGGTGGATTTCTTGACTTTGAATCAAGTTTTACAACAGTGTCTTATGACTTCTTAGCTTTAGGCGATGAAGATTTAGTTATTGAAGATGAGCTTGATGAGGTTAATATATATTTAGAACAATTAAAAGTCTTTATGGATGATGAATCGAATCCAATGAGTACAATTACTGTTACTGAAAGTGACTTAGAAGAATATGATACATTAATTAAATATTCAATGGATGGTGAAGAATATACGATTTACTTTAGATTAGATCCCGATACTTTAGAGTTTGTTGGATTATTAATTTTTAATGATATTGAATTTGATTTAACTGGATTTACATCTCTTGAGTATCATGAAAGAACACAAGCAAATGATAATCCTGAAGCGACTGAAGAACCAAACGATATTAACCCTAGTAATGTTGAGGCTGGAGAAATCGTTGAAAAAATGGTTTTAAGAGCTACTAATGGTGATGACTATATTGAAATGGTTTACTTAGTTGACAATGACGATGCTGAAATTAAAACAATATTTAATATGAAAAAATCAATTGATGGAGTAGAATCACAATCAAGTATAAAAATATTTGAAGATGAAGATGGACTTCAAGTTAAAGTAGACGATGGAGAAAACTTCTACAACTTTAAAAAAGAAATTGGTGAAGATGAAACTGTTTATCAATTAAATTATCGCGTTGATGGAACTGTAGGTATTATAAGAATTACTGAAACAGTTGATGAATTTGGTGAAGTAAGTTACGAGTATTTCATAAATGAAGCCGGAAAAAATAAAACAATCGATAAAGCAGCACCAAAGCATTCTACTGATAATGACAATGGAAATAATGCATAAATTTTAAAAGCGTCGAAAGACGCTTTTTATTTACAAATATTTGTAATATAATTAATTAGGTGATAATTATGATTAGTAACGATTGGAATATTGTTTTACAAGATGAATTTCAAAAGGAATATTTTATAAAATTAATGAGTTTTATTGATAATGAATATAATAGTAAAAATATCTTTCCATTAAAAAGCAATATTTTTAATGCTTTTAATTTATGTAGTTTTAAGGAAACAAAGGTTGTTATAATTGGCCAAGATCCATATCATAATTTTAACCAAGCACATGGGTTAGCATTTTCTGTTTTACAAGGAAATAAGTTGCCCCCCTCACTAAGAAATATTTATCACGAACTTAAATCAGATCTTGGAATAGAAAACTTAAATAAGACGAATCTAACACCGTGGGCAGTTCAAGGGATATTGCTTGTCAACACAATTTTAACAGTTGAAGCACATATTCCGCTTTCACATGCTAAAAAGGGTTGGGAAGTCTTTTTTGATAGTGTTATAGCTAAATTAAACGAAAAAGATGAACCGGTTATCTTTGTCCTTTGGGGTAATAAAGCAATTAAGTATGAAAAAGATATTAATAAAAGTAAACACGTTGTATTAAAATCAAGTCACCCTTCACCATTGTCAGCTAGACATACTTTTTTTGGTGGTAAAGTCTTTTCTAAAATTAACTATCATCTTAACGATTTCGGATTTAAAAAAATTAATTTTAAGTTATAAAAAGTTAAAAAGCTTGCATTTTTGAAATATGTTTTGTAAACTAACTAATGACAGAGTAACTACTGAGCGTTAAGTGTTATACCATGGGATGTCGGGTATAAACGAACACTAATGTGGCGGTTTAGTAGTGCGTCCGCTGAAGATTACACATTGTGATCGTTTTTTGTGGACCTCTAATTTTAGGGGGTTTTTTAATGTATAAAAGTAGATTTACAACACAAATGTTAACAAGAACAGCTTTGCTAGTAGGAACAAGTATCGTTTTAAAAGCGTTTTTAAGTTTGGATTCTCCGACGTACAGAATTACTTTCTTTGAGTTACCATTAATTATTTTAGGGATTTTATTTGGTCCTGTGATTGGATTAATTGGTGGTTTTATTGTTGATTGGATTTATGTTTTATATTCGCCATTCGCGTTTTCATTTAACTTGATGACACTATCAACAATGCTTTGGGGATTTATTCCGGGGCTTTACTTTCTTAAAATTAAAAGAGTTTCATATTTCAATTTATCAATTGTAATTATATTAACTTCTTTAATGGCATTTTCGCTAAATTCAGTTCAATTATATTTATGGTTCAATACGGGAATGTATGTTGAATTACCAGCTAGAATTATAACAATGGTAATCAAATTACCGATGCAAATTTATCTTATAAAAGAACTACATAGATTATTTGTTACTTATATTGATCGTAGTTACGTAACTGATTAAAGATTAATAATAAAAGCTCAATTCATTTTCTTAAAATGAATTGAGCTTTTTAAATTATAATTCGACAATCTTTATTTCACAAGCACCAAGATGAATATCTAAAGTGTTGCTATTTTCAAATTGAGTGAAAGGTCTTGACTGTTCGTGAGTTGAGAACAAAAGCTTACCATCAGTATTCGAATTGAGGGTTTCTTTCCTAAGTTTTGTGATATCTACTTTAGTATAGATTTCGTGGTATGGATTTGAGTTCCCCAAAATTAATAAGATAGTATTTTTTGTTTTTTTAGATTTTTTATAAAATGCATATCCAAGGAATGTACTTGGGTAACTAGAATCAAGTAATGGGAAAAACCTGTCTTTGTTAATAATCTCTTTAATATATAATTTTCTAATTGGTTTTAATAAATCAAGAGTATCAGGAATATCCCATCGCCTGTGATTTGTATAATGGAATTGATACTTATCAAATAGAGCTAACTTACCATTTAACGGATCATTTTTATCTAATCTAAATTCACCATTTTCTTTACAATCAATACCAGTATTCATTGGTTGTTTTTCGAAAACTTCTTGACCAGAATTAATAAACGGTACCGCATTTGAAATAAACATATTTAGGACTGTTAAGAATTTAGCTAATGTTTCTCCACCATCACGACTTGCTAGCCGTGGTGTATCATGAGTTTCACCACAAGCAAATACAGGAAGTGACAGTTTGTTTACACCGTAAACAAATTCTTTAAGTTTACCTTCAAATACTCTTGGTTCCATAATGAATCCATTTCCAATAATCATATTATACCCAAGTGTTTTTGCTTTGTCTGTGTTTTCAGTATTTAGTTCTTCAGCAATAAAACAAAAGTCTTTATCAATGGTTCTTGCTTTGTCGAAAATCATTGTAACTAGCTGTTTTGGAAGTGCATGGCCCATATCAATACGAGCTCCGTCAATCCCAAAACGAGTTTGGTAACTCGGAACAATATTAGCAAGTTTATTCCATAGGACTAAGTTTGGTTTTTCTCCTAAAAACTTATTTGATTTGATTGTATCAAATAAGATATATGGGGGACGGTTAACATTATCAACAAATTTTATTGTAGAACTTGGGATATCATTAAACATTCTAAAAAATGTTATATCAGTCCATGGTGGTTGCGTATCGTTTATATGATCACTAAATGCCGGTGCGACACGCAAATCAAAGTTTTCAGCTATTTCTAAACTAAGATTTTCTTTGTCTTTGATTGAATTCCAAAGCTTTTCATTTTGGTGTTTAGGATTAAATTGAAACATGTCTAAGTGACGCAAAGTATCTTTACTTTTGTATACTTTTTCCATAAGTGATATTGTTGGTTGGATTGTACTTGCTATTCCATCAATATAAGGAACTTTATAGTTATCATATTCTGAATTTTTAATCCAGTAGAACCATTCAGGATATTCTTTTATTAAATCATTTTCAACGGCATTTGTTCGTGGAATTATGTCAATCATAATTCTCATATCTAAAATATGACATGCTTCAACAAATGCACTAAATTCTTCGTCAAGTGTCATATTATCTTTTGTTAAGGAGTCTTTAAGATTAGGGTCGAGAGTATTAAAATTAGAAACGCCGTAAGGACTTCCTAGTTCACCTTTTTTATCTTTTAAACTAAATTTAGAAATTGGCAGCATATAAACTGTGTTTACACCCATTTTTTTTAAGAGTGGAAGCAGAGCTAACATTTTAACAAACGATCCCATTTCATTCATCTGATAAATATTTTTAGTATCAACAGTGTTTGTTCGATCATTATCCCATGCTGCGCTTGTCCTAATCATTGTTGAATAAACGACACTTTCTTTAATCCAGTCACCACCAATATAGTTTCTTTTTGGTGTAGGCTTATTATATATTGAAGAAAGAGATTGGTGATAATCAACATCATCCAACATATTAGGTAAAATATAGTTTTCAATTACGTAAGAATAGAAGTTGTATGGATTAACAAGTAATTCGTTTGATGGTAATTTCATAAGTTCTGGTGATTTATAATCAAAACAGTTCCATAAATCAGGAACAGAGTAGTTAAGTGCGGTTGAACCACTTTGCTTTTTTAATACTTTGAGAAGTTTTTTTAAGTTTGAGGTTTTCATATAATCATCCTTTCAATAGATATATTATATAACATAAATATCAATAATTAAACAGAAAATGAAAAGGTGTAAACGCTTACGGAAGAGCCGTTTTAGTATTTTTTTACTTTTAAAAGTAGTATAATATTGGTGACGAGGTGATATTATGAAAAAACCAGTTATATTGGTTGTGATGGATGGATTTGGTATTACTAGTAAAGGTAAAGGGAATGCAATTGAATTAGCAAACACTCCTAATATTGATTTACTAATGAAAGAGTATCCAACAAGTTCATTAAAAGCTCATGGATTAAATGTTGGATTACCTGAAGGACAAATGGGTAACAGTGAAGTAGGACATTTAAACTTAGGTGCAGGTAGAATTGTTTATCAATCTTTAACAAGAATTAACAAATCTATTGTCGATGGAGATTTCTTTACAAATAAAGCTTATTTAAAAGCAATGGATAATGTGAAAGTGAATAACTCTAAATTACATATATTTGGATTACTTAGTGATGGTGGAGTTCATTCTCATATAGAACATATCAAAGCGATGCTTGATATGGCACTTAAAAATAATGTAAAAGATGTTTACGTTCATGCATTTTTAGATGGAAGAGATGTTCCACCGAAATCTGCATTAGGATATATTAGTCAACTTGAAGAAAAAATGAATGACATAAACTTAGGAAGTATCGCTAGTGTTCATGGTCGATATTACGCAATGGATCGCGATAAGAATTGGGATAGAATTCAGTTATCATACGATGTTTTAATTAAGGGAAAAGGTAAGGCTTATGATACTGCACTTAAAGGCGTAAATAAATCTTATAAAGATGAAGTTGTTGATGAATTTGTTATTCCATTCTTGGTTCAAAAAGAAGGAATTATTACTGATAACGATTCGATTATATTTGCCAATTTTAGACCTGACCGTGCAATTCAAATTGCAACGGCAATGACTAATCCAACATTAACTGAATTAGATTATGATATTTATCCAAAGAATTTAACATTTGTTAGCACAATGCTTTATTCAAAAAATGTTATCGGTGAACTTGCATATAATTTGCAATCACTACCAAATATGTTTGGCGATGTTGTAAGTGATGCTGGACTGCATCAATTGCGTAT
The DNA here is from genome assembly GCA_045046715.1 of Candidatus Izemoplasma sp. GTDB lineage: Bacteria > Bacillota_I > Bacilli_A > Izemoplasmatales > Izemoplasmataceae > JASFZA01. The sequence continues at coordinate 78 of JASFZA010000038.1, read as the reverse complement.
TGCCGAAACTGAAAAATATGCTCATGTAACATTCTTCTTTGATGGAGGATTAGATAAAGAGATTAAAAATTCAACGAG
>JASFZA010000037.1:0-7440 GCA_045046715.1 Candidatus Izemoplasma sp. | reverse complement strand
ATATTATTACAATTGATTCAAAATAACTAATCAAAAACAGGATCTTTGATCCTGTTTTTTTATGTTTTAGTAACTTATAAACAAATAAATATACTCATATGTGATATGATGATATATTTACATAGTCAATCTAAAATAAAGTTTTTATAGCCTTTTGTTGAAGTATATATATATTGACTATATTTAATGAGGTCAATACCTTGAATTGCTGTTTAACTACGTCATTGTGGATAATTAAATTGAATTTATAGAACATGTTGGTGATTTTTGTAGTCTTCATCCGTTTCTGGAATTTCATGAGTTTTACTAAAAGCCCATTTTACAATAATTTCACCAAACACTTTATAAATTACAGTTGCCGCTAAGATAACAGTAAGGATTGTTGATCCAATTTCAATAAAATCACTATTCGTTTCATTTGCAAGTTGAACAAATCTAACTTCAGCTAAAATTGCCATATCAATTGCAACCCCGCCTTGAGGAATTAAAGTAACACCGATATATTTAACAACATCTTCATCTTCCCCAACTATTTTAGAAGAGAGTCTTGCTCCGATATATTTTCCAGTGATTCTAACAAAAATATAGATAAGTCCTAAAATTCCTAATTCAGGAAGTAAGTGAATACTAAGTTCAGCTCCTGATAAAGTAAAGAATATTAGTAATATTGGTAAAATTATCGAATCTGTATTTTTTTTGATCTTCTGCATAAATTCTTTTTCAAGTCCATTCGAGATTACAACACCAATTGTTAAAGGTAGTAGGATAGCTGACATTTCAGCTGCATACCCTATTGAAATCCCAAAGAATATTCCAATTACTACAATTAGAAGTAACGATGTATTATCTCCTTTACGAAGATGATTTAAAATAAATATTAAGCAAATCCCAATAAATAACCCAATTAGTATTGAAAATCCAATTTCAAGAATTGGTCCAACGATAAGCGTAGTAGCACTGATGCTTTCACCAACATGTCCAGCTAAATAAACTGATATTGGTAATACAAATGCAAATAACATGATCCCAAAAGCATCGTCAAGTGCAACCATAGGACATAAAAGGTCTGCTAAACGACCTTTTACATTATAGCTTTTGATACACGCAATAATTGGAGCTGGAGTGGTAACTGTTGCTATCGCCCCAAATATTAATCCATAAGTCCATTTATATTCATCAACGAACAGTACAACTGCTAGTGTTACTAAGATAAATGTTAAAAATGCTTGAGAAAATGTAATAAACAGGATATTTTTACCTAATTTATGTAAATGAGAGAAGTTTAACTCCATCCCAATATTAAAACCGATAAACCCTAAAGCTAGTATTTTAAATGGTTTAAAACTATACAGCACATCTGAACTTAGAAGGTTTAATACACTAGGACCAGCGATAATACCGATTATTATATATCCAGTAACTTTTGGTAAATTAAAAAAATCGGCAATTTTTCCGCCAACAATTCCTAAAGTTAACAGTAATGCAATGTTATATATAATATCTGATGATAACCCATCAAAAAAAGACGAAAATGTAATTCCATTAATTGATAATAAAATATCCATAATAACCTCCTGTTTATGATAGTTTTAATACTGAACTATAATATCATAAATACCTAATCATTTAAAGCTTGCATCTTAATTTTAAAGATTATATTTACTAGAGTATCCATGCTTAAATTTGCAATTTAAAGATCCTTTGTTTAGCAACTTCTTGTATATAGGATATTAATATATTATTTAGAAAAATTTATTTTAACTTTTGTGAGATAATCAAGTACTAGAACACAAACATTTAAGCCCAAAGACATAAGTTAATCTTTTAAAAGTAAAGAACATAATCACTAAATACAAATAGCATTCACTTTCGTGAATGCTATTTGGGTTTTATAATATTTTAGCTAGTTCTGAAACAAATACATCAACTAATGTTGGATCAAATTGTGTTCCTTTACATCTAACAAGTTCTTCAATCGCTTCTGATGTTGTCATGGTTTTTTTGTATACGCGATCGGTAATCATTACATCAAATGCATCAGCAATACTTACGATACGTGCGCTAATTGGAATATCAGTTCCTTTGATACCACGCGGATAACCATTTCCATCATAATGTTCATGATGACATAAGATTCCTTCGGCAATATGTGTTAAATCATTTAAACTAGATGCAATTCGATAACCTGTTTCTGGATGTTTTTTAATATCTTTCCATTCATCACTATTTAGCTTAGTTCTTTTGTGTAAAACACTATCATCAATTGAGATTTTGCCAATATCATGTAATTTAGATAAGAGGATTACCTGATTAATCTCGTTAGCGTGTAATTCCAGCTTTCTAGCAATTATTTCACTATATCCTGCAACTCTAATTGCGTGTTCTTCAGTTTCATAACTTTTTTCATAAAGACTTGTTTCTAAACTTTTAACAATAACGCTACGTAAAGAGTTTTTATCTAGTAGTTTATTTTCATACATCATATCTTCAGCTCTAATAAGTGTTCGATAGAGATTTTGATCTTCAACAGTTTTAACTGCATGTCCTAATGAAATACTAGGTTTAACTGGTGATTTTGAAACATAGTCATCACATGTTTTTATAATTTTTGAACAGATTCGATCTAAACCATCATCATCAATTTCTTTTAAAACAAGAACGAATTCATCGCCACCCCATCTAACAATAGTAGAGCCCTCAGGTGTTGAAGCTTTTAATATTGTACTAATTTCTCTCAGTAACTGATCACCAAACCGATGACCAAATGCATCATTTGTAATTTTTAATCCATTAACGTCTCCCATAATAATTCCAATATCTTTTACGTTATTTTCTTGGAGATTTAAGATAATTTTTTCTAAATAATTTCTATTTTTTAATCCAGTAAGCGAGTCGTGCCAGCTTAAATATTCTATTTCTTTTCTACTTAAATATTCTTCAGTTACATCCCTAAAAACTAAAACAACCCCAAATATATTACCTTTTCCATCAATAATTGGTGCACCACTATCTGAAATGTCATATTCCTCACCATTTCTAGCAATTAAGACAGTATGATTGGCTAAGCCAACTATTTTACCTTCTTTAATAACTTTAGATATTGGATCTGTTACAGTGTCTCTAGTCATTTTATTTATAATCTTAAATATCTCGGTTGATTTTTTACCGATAGCTTCAATTGGTGGATAACCCGTTAAAATTGAAGCGACTGGGTTAATGTTTGTAACAACTCCATTAAGATCGGTTGTAATTACCCCATCACCGATGCTCATTAAGGTAATTCTTAAGTTTTCTTTATCTTTCAAATTAGCTAATTTCATATTTAATTCTTTGATTTCTTGATTTGTTTTCATGTTTATCAACATATTATTTAAGTTTCTACTAATAACTCCTAAATCATCTTTCCTTTTTAATTCAAGGACGTTTTCACCTTCCCCTTGATTTTCAATTGTTGTAAGGATTTTTTCTAAAGGTGGGATTATGTCTTTTATAAGCATGATAAACAACAATATGCTTATAGCAATAAGTACTCCTACTGAAATATAAACAGTTATATTGTAAATTAATTCATTTTGCTCAGCTTCTTCAAGGTATTCAATTGCTTTTGCCTTAGCAAAATCTTCAACAACGTTTAATTCATCAACAAATTCATTTGTTTGATCTTTGATAATAGTATTACGATATTCAAAAGCTTCTTCAAAATCTTCATTTAGCGTAATAGCAATAACAGTATCGCGATTATCGTTTGATATTTTAAAAGAATTTTCAATATTAACTACGTCTTGGATATCACCAAGATATTGTTGATACAAGATATCAATATGATTAACAATTTCTAATTCTAAATCTTCCATATCTGATAAAAGATTATTAATAAGCACTGGATCCGTTGTTTCAGTTAATTCTTCTGTTATACTGTATAAATATCTTACATCTGATTCAATTTCATAGACAGATTGGATAACTGTATATGGATGTTCATACAAGTTACTATTATTCTCTTTTAATCTTCCAACAATTACTAAAAATGAAATTGAAGTTATAATAATCAAAACTGATAAGATTGAAAAAGTAACAAACAATTTATTCTTAATTGATAAATTTGATAGCATAATATCACCCCTTATATAAAGTAGTATCTACATATATTATATTATTATAAATTCAAAATACAAAATTTTTATCAAATTAGATAAAAAAGTATCTAAAACTACTAGCGAATAACGACTACGGTAACCCGTATTCGTTTTCTTTATAATTATTCTTATTTAGAAAATATTGTGTCTTTATAGCAGATTAACCTTCAATTTGATAGAATTAACTAAGAGGTGATTTTATGAAAAAGAATGTCGGAAATACTGACGCATACATAAGATATGCATTAGGATTTATCTTAGTCGTTTTAGCATTTGTCTATTCTTTATGGCTTTTAATCCCAGCTGTAATTATGATTATTACAGGATATCGTAGAGTTTGTCACATCTATTCAATGTTAGGTAAATCAACTTGCGGTTTATCTTCAAAAGAGTAAACAGGAAATTTTTCCTGTTTTTTTTTACTTAAATTACAATTTCTACATGGCATTGTTATTTAATTAATTTCTTTAATAAAACTATAAAATATTGTATAATATTTAAATGAAAGAGGTGATTGATAAGTGAAGATATTATTTGTCGGTAGTGAGGCAGTCCCATTTTCAAAAACTGGTGGATTAGCTGATGTTCTTGGAGCTTTACCTAAAGAGTTAGTTAAAAAAGGTATCGATGCAAGAGTAATACTACCCAAACACGGAGTTACTAAAAACAAGTATGATCAAGAAATGACTAAGATTGTTGATTTTTATGTAAACGTTGGGTCAAAAAAAGAATATGTTGGTATTGAGTTTATTAAATTAGACGGTGTTACATATTATTTTGTTGATAACGAGTATTATTTTGGATTTAGAGATACACTTTATGGTCATTATGATGATGGTGAGCGTTATGGTTTCTTTTCTAACGCAGTTTTAAAATCACTTGAGTTAATTGATTTTATCCCAGACATAATTAATGTAGCAGATTGGCCGACAGGGCTAATCCCTTATTTATATAACAAGAAATTTAAACATCGCCCTGCATATAAAAATATTAAAACAATGTTTACAATTCACAACATTGCTTATCAAGGAATCTTTCCTAAAGACTTGCTTGTTCATTTAGATGTCGAATTCGGTAATGAACTTGAACATGATGGTATGATTAACTTCTTAAAATGTGGAATTAGTAGTGCCGACTACATTTCAACAGTTTCACAAACTTATGCTAATGAAATATTATACGATTACTTCTCATTTGGAATGAGTGAAATATTAAGATCACGTCAAGATGATTTATACGGTATTATAAACGGGCTTGACTATGATAAATTTAGTCCAGACGTTGATAACCACATCGTTTATAACTATTCAACTAGAAATTATTTAAAAGGTAAAAAAACAAATAAAGAAGCATTAATGAATTATTTTGGATTAACTAATCCGAAATTACCATTAATTGGTATTGTATCGCGACTTACTACCCAAAAAGGCTTTGATTTAATTGAAGAAGCAATTGAAGGAATCTTACAACGTAAAGATGCTCAATTTGCTATTCTTGGGAGTGGTGACAGTAATATCGAACAATACTTTAACTATCTAAAAGAACGATTCCCTAATAGTATGGGAGTTTATATTGGGTATAGTGAAGAAATGGCAAATAAAATCTATGCTGGTAGTGATTTGTTTTTAATGCCATCAAGATTTGAGCCATGTGGCCTAGCCCAATTAATTTCCCTTAAATACGGTACTTTACCAATTGTCCGTAAAACTGGTGGATTAAAAGATACGATAAAACCATATAATAAATTTACAAAAGAAGGTACTGGTTTTAGCTTTGAAACTTATGATTCATGTGATATGTTAGAAGCTTTTAATCAAGCCATTGAAGTGTATAAAGATAAACCTACTTGGAATAAACTAGTTAAAAATGCAATGAATGAAGATTTCTCTTGGGAGATGTCTGCTGGTAAGTATATAGACTTATTTAAAAAACTAATGGAGGAATAATTATGGAAACTTTAGCGCTTATTTTAGCGGGTGGACGAGGATCTAGACTAGATATCTTATCTGAAAACCGTGTAAAGCCAGCTGTTCCATTTGCTGGTAAGTATCGGATTATTGATTTTGCTTTAAGTAATTGTACTAATTCAAATATTTATGATATTGGAATATTAACACAGTATTTACCATTATCATTAAATGAGCATATTGGTGTTGGTAAACCATGGGATCTTGACCGTCGAGACTCTAGTTTATCTTTGCTTCAACCATTCAACGAATGGTATGCTGGGACAGCTGATGCTGTACTACAAAATATCGCATTTATTAAAAGAAAAAAACCTAAATATACGCTTATCTTGTCTGGTGACCATATTTATAAAATGGATTACCGTAAAATGATCGCTGATCACATCAAAAACGGAGCTGACTTAACAATCGCTGTTCAACCTGTTGATATTAAAGAAGCTTTCCGCTTCGGGATATTAACAACTGAAAAAGATTCAATGAGAATAAATAAATTTACAGAAAAACCTAAAAATGCAGATAGTAATTTAGCTTCAATGGGTATTTATGTATTTAATACTGATGTTCTTCTTGATTCATTAGAAAATATCAAAGAACCAAACTTAGACTTTGGACAACACATCATTCCCCATCTTTTAAAAGAAGCTAGTATTTATGCATACGTCTTTGAAGATTATTGGAAAGACGTTGGAACGTATGATAGTTATTTAGAATCAAATTTAGAATTAACATCAACTGTTGATAAAATACCTTTAGATATGTACGACCGCGATTGGAAAATTCATACTAGAAGTGAAGAACTACCAAGTGTCAAAATTGGTAGTAAAGCAGATATTTCACAAGCTTTAATCTCTAATGGTACAATCGTTGCTGGAACTGTTAAACGAAGTGTATTAAGTCCAGGAGTTATTATTCATCCGGGAGCAACAGTAATTAACTCAGTAATTTTAGGAGATACAATAATTAAAGAAGGCGCATTTATCAATAATACTATTATTGATAAACGCTGTATAATTGAACAAAATGTTATTATTGGTGAAGGTGATGACTACACACCAAACATTGACAATCCAGAACTTCTATCAAGCGGAATTAATGTTATTGGGACAAATGTAACAATCCCAGCTAATACCGTAATTAAACGTAATTGTCGTATTTTCTCAAGTGCTAAATTTAAAGATTTAGTAATTGAAAGCGGATCAACTTTAAAATAAACAACTTTTTCAAATAAAAAACGTCTAAATGATGTAGTCCCTGTCAAGTAGACACTGTAAATAAATAAAATTAGTATTGAATTGAATCTAAGGCTTGATTCCTATATTCTATAGGAGTTAAGCCTT
>JASFZA010000036.1:0-3712 GCA_045046715.1 Candidatus Izemoplasma sp. | reverse complement strand
TCAAGTGGTTCTGTAAGTTGGCTTCATGATTTAAGTGAATTAACACATTTAGTTGAACAAGGTGGCTCAAGACGTGGTGCACAAATGATAATGCTTGGTGATTGGCACCCAGATATCATTCAATTCATCATCTCAAAGATGCAAAACCCTAAAATATTACAATTCTTAATTAATACAAGTAAAGAACCATTAATTGTCGCTGCTGCAAAATCAAAATTAAAATTCATACCTCTTTCTGAATCAGAAATTCAAATAAATGAGTATATTTTAGAACAATCTAAAACTCATCCTGAGGCTTTTACTAAACAAATAGTAGATTCTGCATTCGAAAGCATCAATAAAGGCGGGCATTATGAAGTTAACAACCCTGATTTCCTTACTGGAGCAAATATCAGTATTGCTTTAACTGATGATTTTATGCAAGCCGTTGTTAATGACACAGAACATAAATTAAGATTCCCTGATACAGATTCCTATAATACCGCTGAAAAGGCTATCTATGATGACCAATGGATGGATGTTGGCGATGTTCGTGAATGGGAAGCTTTAGGACATAAAGTTAAAACTTACTATACAATAAAAGCTAAAGAATTATGGAATTTAATTAATATCTGTGCTACTTATTCTGCTGAACCTGGTATTTTCTTTATTGATAATGCTAATGAAATGACAAACGCTAAAAGCTATGGACAAAAAGTAGTATGTACTAACCCTTGTGGTGAACAACCGCTTGCTCCGTATTCAGTTTGTAATTTAGCAGCAATAAATTTAGCTAATATGGTTAATAAAGATGATAAAACTGTCGACTGGAATAAATTAGCTAAAACAATACGTGTTGCAATAAGAATGCAAGACAGTGTTATTGATAAAACAACGTATTTCTTAGATGAAAATGAAGAACAAGCAAAAGGCGAAAGAAGAATTGGTCTTGGAATCATGGGATTACATGATTTACTAATTTGGACAGAAAATAGATATGGTTCTGATAATGGTAATGTCCTTATTAATGAACTATTTGAATTTATCGCAATCCATTCATACCAAGAATCAATCAATATCGCTAAAACAAAAGGATCTTTCCCATTCTTAGATAAATATGGCTCAAGAGAGCGATTTGTTAATGGTGGATATGTTAAGAAATTACCACAATCATTACGTGATGATATCCTTAAATACGGAATAAGGAACTCCCATTTACTAACAATTGCTCCAACAGGATCAACTGGTACGATGGTTGGTGTTTCAACAGGACTTGAACCTTATTTTGGATTTAGTTATTTCAGAAGTGGTAGACTTGGTAAATATATTGAAGTTAATGCTCCTATCGTTGAAAAATATTTAGAAAGAAACCCTCAATTTACTAAAACAACACTACCTGATACATTTATAAGTGCAATGGAGCTATCTCCTGAAGAGCATGTTGATGTTCAGTGTATTATCCAAAACTGGGTAGACTCATCAATCTCTAAAACAGTAAATGCCCCTAAAGGATATTCTGTGGAAGAAGTTGAAAAAGTATACATGAGACTTTACAAAGGTGGAGCTAAGGGTGGAACTGTTTACGTTGATGGTTCAAGAGACTCGCAAGTTTTAACTTTCTCAAAAGAAGAAGATAAACCTACTAATCAACCAATTCAAGTTGGAATTGAAGAACTAGGAATAACTTTAGAAGTTGAGAAAAAAGAACCTAAAGAAGCGAAAACACAAGGTTTAAGAAGTGATCGACAAGACCGTAATATCGGAGTTGATATTGGAGATATTTGTCCTATATGTTTAGAAGGTACTGTTGAAAACTTTGGCGGTTGTCATACTTGTACTAACTGTAATGCTCAATTAAAATGTGGTTTATAATCTAAATCCAAAAGCAGACACTAAATTAAAGTGTCTGCTTTTTTTTGAGAGGATTATTCATGAAATACGATTAATTTTTCTACTAAACCTAAAAACTCATATCGATAACCTCTAAAGTCTACTCCGAGGTTATCTTCTATTCTTTGTAACGCTGTTTGATAACTTGATGTTCCTTTATATTTGGAATCAGTTAAAACGTTTGTTACTTCAATTACTGAACTTACGAATAAAAAATTTGTTGAAGGTGTACTTGTAATTGTATTTACTAAAACAACTTCTTCAACGAGTTTGCTCTCGTCTTCACCAATTTCTTTATATCTAATTCGCACAGTTGCAATAATATCTGTACCAACAAACTCTACATCATTATATAATGTATCATCAATTTCATCTAAGTCTTCTGTTGAATTAACAAGGATTAGCTCATAGACAGCTGTTACACTTTGACCTGCTCCTAAATCCCCAGCATCAACGTTATCATCATCAAATTCATCATTATCCAAAACTCTATTTTCGTAACCTATCAAGCGATATCCCTTAACAACATCAGGATTAAATTCAACTTGAATCTTAACGTCATCAGCAATTGTTAATAGCGTTCCCATCATCTCACTAACTAATACTTTTTCTGCTTCAACTATTGAATCAATGTAATAACAATTACCATCCCCTGCATTACTTAATGATTCAGTAAGTGAATCATTAAATGCATTTGATCCAAAACCTAATATACTTAAATATATCCCAATTTCATTTTTCTCTTCAATTAGTGCAATTAATGCTGTTGTATTTGATACCCCAACATTAAAATCACCATCTGTCGCAAGTAAAATACGGTTATTACCATTAAATTCAAAGTTTTCAAATGCTAAATCATACGCAAGGTTAATCCCTTCACCACCAGCAGTACTTCCCCCAGCTTCTAAACTATCAAGTGCTGCTTTTATTAATTCTTTTTCAGAACCACTTGTTGGTGGTAATACTACCCCTGCTGCACCGGCATAAACTACAATACTAACAGTATCTTCTTCTCGTAATGTATCAACTAGTAATTTAAATGATTCAATAACTAATGGTAACTTATCTTCAGCACCCATCGATCCACTAACATCAAGTAAAAACACAAGATTGTTTGGTGGAAGTTCAGCCATTGGTATTTCTTTTCCTTGAATACCAATCATAAATAAAAGTCTATCTGTATTCCATGGGTTTTGGCTTACTTCAGTCGTAATACTATATGGTAAGTCTCCTGTTGGAGGTTCATAATTATAGTTAAAATAATTTATAAACTCCTCAGTTCGAATAGTGTTTGCGAGTGGTAATACTCCATTATTAAGATATCCTCTAAAATGTGCATATGACGCTGTATCAACATCTATTGAAAAAGTTGATGTATTTTCAGTAAGAACATCTACAATATCATTTTCAATATTACTTTCTTGTGTGATCGATCCTTCGTATTCGGTACCTCCACCCATACTAAAAGTGTAAACTCCATCACTAGTACCAGTATATTGAATAAGTGTATTGTCAGAATCTGCACCGCAACCTACTAATAGAAATACTGTTAAAGCTAAAATTAACTTCTTCACATTATCATCTCCCTATAAAATGATTATATTATAAATTATTAAAACTTAATCATAAATACCGTAACTTACAAAAAATAAAAGACAACTTACAATCTACTAATAAATTTGATATACTATATTATACGAGGTGATTATATGGATAAAGCAATTATTGTAGGAGCAATTTATAGAGGTAACCCATTAATTGATTATCATATGGAAGAATTAAGAAACTTAACTGAAGCATGTGATATTGAAGTATTGTATGAAATTACACAAGCAATTAGTAA
>JASFZA010000035.1:0-10085 GCA_045046715.1 Candidatus Izemoplasma sp. | reverse complement strand
CTAAAGGATTTAATGCATACAGAATATGCTAAAGATATTGCTGAAACGAGAACTTTGTATATGGAAGAGTTTCTTAAACATTTTGCTGATGAATGGAATGTTACTAATATTGATTAATGAGATCTTAGGAGGAAATACAAATGAATGAAGTAATTTTAAATGGAACAAGAGGGGCGAGTATTCACGTCTATGAATACGTTGTTAAAGACCCAAAAGCAATTGTTCAAATATTTCACGGAATGGGTGAACATGCCAAAAGGTATGATCATTTTGCGAAATATTTAAATAAGTATGAATTTAGTGTTTACATTCATGACCACCGTAAACATGGTAAGAGTATAAATGAAGATGAAGAAGTTGGAATTTTCACTAGTAATGACCCTTGGGAAAGTGTTATAAATGACTGTGATGTAGTTAACCATTATATCCATCGTGAAAACAAAGATGCTAAAGTTATTATCTTAGGACATTCAATGGGAAGTATTATCGCTAGACGTTATATTCAAAAATTTGGCGATCGATCAGAAGCTGCTATATTTATGGGAACATTACCACCAATCGGAAAATTTCAAAATTACGTTATGATTGGACTTGCTTCTGTGATGAGTATATTTAATAAGAAAAACAATAAGTCTTACTTTTTAAGTAATATGTTAAATAAAGGTTTGAATGAAGAATATGAACCATCAGTTTCGCATTTTGATTGGTTGTCAACTGATGTTAAGCAAGTTAGCAAATATTTTAATGATGAACTATGTGGTTATACGTATTCAACAAAATTTTATAAAGAATTTTTTAAAGGAATTTTAAAGTGTAATGACAAACATAATATCCTTGAAACTCCTGAATATCCGATTCTTTTTATCTCTGGAAAAGATGATCCTGTTGGTGAAAAAGGTGAGGGTGTTAAAAAGGTATTTAACGTCTATCGCTCTTTAGGATTTCATAAAACTAGTATTGAATTATTAGATGGAATGAGACATGAAGTATTGAATGAAACGAAGAAACTAACAACGTATAAATTATTAATAAAATGGATGGAAGCTACTTTAGAAAAAATATAATCTTATTTAGAAAGTGCTTGCATTGTATTAAAGTATGTGCTAATTTTGAATCAGTATAAAATAAATATTCAAAGGGCAAGTACGCAGAAATGTGTATACGCAAAGTTACAGAGCTAAGGAGGATTCCTCTATGCTGGCTGTTCTACAATATTTATACACGTGATGGGCTATTTTTTGATTTTGCACACAAAAAATATACCTTTTTACAACAATATTGTAACTTAAGCCTTTTGGAAATTATTTTCTAAAGGCTTTTTTTGTTTGTTTTATACTAATAATTTTTAGGAGGAATAAAATGAGTGAGAAGAAAAAAGGCAGACTAAATGTTGGTGTCGACCTTGGGACATCTAACCTTCTAATCTATGTTGAGGGTCGGGGAACATTGTTTAACGAACCTTCTATCATCGCAATTGACAAAGAAACACAAAATGTTGTATCAGTTGGCTTTGAGGCAGCAGGATTATTAGGAAAAGTACATGACAAAATCGAGGTTATTAAACCACTTAGCGGTGGCGTTATATCTGATATCGATATGATAAGAGAAATGTTAATTTTTACATTGGATAAAATCTTTTTATCAAATATGGATAAAATTAATAAACTTTTAATTTGCATCCCATCAGAAATAACAGAAACAGAAAAAGCAGCTATTAAACAGCTTGGTCATGAACTAGGTATTAGAAATACCATTATTGACGAAGAAATTAAAGCAGCTGCAATTGGAGGAGGACTAGATATTTATACTCCATCAGGACAACTAGTTGTAGATATTGGGGGCGGTACTACAGACTTTGGTGTTCTTAGTTTAGGAGATGTGGTTTTATCTAAATCAATCAAAATTGCCGGAGATTATTTCGACAAGATGATTACTGAACATGTGAAAGAACTGCATAAATTAGAAATCGGTCCACAAACATCAGAAAAGATTAAAATAGCTTTAGCTAGCCTTACAGGAGATTACCCCAAAGATGAAGAAGGAAACATTTCAACTTATAGTGCAATGGGACGAAATCTCGTATCAGGACTACCTAATAGTGTAGAAATTTCAGCAGAAGAAATACGTAACGTACTTCTTGAGTGTTTTGAATCAATCAAATCAACTTTAATCGCGACGTTAGAAGTAACACCACCAGAACTAGCTGGAGATTTAGTTGATAATGGGATCCTTGTTACAGGTGGAGGATCGCAAATTCTCGGATTAGAACAATATTTTGAAGAAATCGCTAATGTATTTGTCACTATTTCATCACAACCACTAACAGCGGTTGTAGACGGGACTAAAAAGCTCCTTAAGATGGAAGAGAGACATTATTATGGCGAGTATTAGAAAGGGGCCTAAAAGAGTGAAAACTTATGATAATAAAATCGGTCTAGGAATTGACCTAGGAACTGCAAATTTACTGGTTTATTTAGAGAAAAAAGGAATAATCTTTAATGAGCCTAGTGTTATTGCTTTTGACCGAGAGTCAGGTAAAATTGTCGCTGCTGGTAACGACGCGCACCAAATGTTAGGAAAAGTACATAGTAAAATAAATGTCATTAAACCATTAAAAAATGGTGTAATCTCTGACATGAACGCTGCAAAAGCATTATTAACTTATGTTTTTGATAAAGTTGAAAATTTAACACAAAAAGATTTATCAAATACGTTAAGTGTAATTTGTTGTCCTAGTGAAGTTACGAAAATTGAAAGAGACGTTATGGCTGAACTTGGAATGAATATGGGAATTAGTGACGTATTTATTGAAGAAGAAATCAAAGCAGGAGCACTTGGTGCAAACGTTGATATTTTTAAATCAAAAGGCGTAATGATCGTTGATATTGGTGGAGGTACTACTGATGTAGGTGTATTATCTTTTGGTGATATCGTGCTGTCACGGACAATTCGTATGGCCGGAAACTACATGGACGGCGAAATCGCGAAATACGTTAAGAAAAAAGATAAAGTAGAAATTGGGGAGTTAACAAGCGAAAGAGCAAAAATTGAACTTGCTGACTTAAGACCTGATAGCCCCGTAATAACAAATAAGTATGCCGGTAGAGATATTGTTAAAGGTATACCTAAATGGGTTAATATTTCAAACGCAGATATTCAAGAAATACTATTTCCAACGTTTGAAGAAATTGTAAAACTAATAACTGCAGTACTAAAAGATACACCACCAGAGTTATCAGCTGATATCTTTCAAAATGGTATCTTGTTAACAGGTGGAGGAGCACTGATTAAAGGTGTCGAAGAATTTATCAGTAGTTATATTAAAGTTCCAGTGAAAGTTGTAAGTAATCCACTTACATGTGTAGCTGAAGGAACTAAATACCTACTTAAAAACCGTGGGAATTACTTAGTAAACCCACTGAAATTGTAGAGGTGATATTATGGAAAAATCAGCTACTAAAAGTGTTAAATTAAAACAAAAATATACCAAAATTGGTATTGATCTTGGTACTGCAAATTTATTAGTTTATGTTGATGGTGAAGGAATCATCTTTAATGAACCTTCAGTTATCGCATTAGAATACGCAACAAATAAAGTTATAGCTGTTGGTAATAATGCTGCAAAAATGATTGGTCGAGGACACCATGGCTTACGAGTAGTAAGCCCGTTAAACCAAGGTGTAATTTCTGACATGGATGCTGCAAAAAAATTGGTTGAGATTGCAATTAAAAAAGTTGAAAATAAAAATATTGATTTAAAAGCTTCAACAGTTTTAATTTGTTGTCCGAGTGAAGTTACCCAAATTGAACGAGACGCTATGATTGACCTTGCCCATGAACTCGGAGTACCAGATGTCTTCATTGAAGAAGAAGTAAAAGCTGGAGGTATTGGTGCTGGTTTAGATATCTATAGTAGTAACGGGTCAATGGTTATCGATATTGGTGGAGGTAGTACTGATATTGGAGTGTTATCCCTTGGCGATATTGTAGTAAGTGAATCAATTAGAATTGCTGGAAACTACTTTGACAACGAAATTGTGAACTATATGCAATATACTCATGGACTCTTAATTGGTAAAAAAACAGCTGAGAGAATCAAAGAAGAAATCGGTTCATTAAGAGAAGTAGTAGACCCATCAATTAGCACTCATGCTAATGGTCGAGATATTGTTACAGGACTACCAAGAAAAATTCAAATTACTCAAGAAGAAGTCCGTGATATTTTACTAGAACCATTTGAAAGCATTGTTAGTGCAATTCTTAAAGTTTTACAAAAAACACCTGCAGAATTATCCGCAGATATTATTGTAAATGGTATGGTAATAAATGGTGGATGTGCTCTAATTGACGGCGTTGATGAATTTATTGAAAGACGTATTGGTCTCGATGTTCATCTTGCTAAAAACCCACTAACTGCAATTGTTGAAGGAACTAGAATTTTATTGCAAAACAGAGGGAACTATTTTGTTAAACCAGTTGATTAACAGTGCTGAACAAAAACGTAAAAACATACATCTTAATCTTACTATTATCAATAATAACATTTAATCAATATTTTAAAGAAAATAACTACATTATATTAGTGATGAATTTACTCTTTGCAATCATGATTTTTGGAATGTTTTACATCGATAAAGATCATACTGAAAATAGAATTTCAAAAGGAATTATTTCACACAGACATAAATCTAAAAATCCTGATAGTCACTATGTAATCTTTTTAGAAATAACAAATCTCTCAGTATATAGTCAATTTTACGATCTATCGTTATCAGATAAGATATTAGAAGACATTTATAACATTTTACGGAAAGTAATTAATACAAATAATATCTTTAAATATAGTGATAATCAGTTGGTTATTATTGAAGAGTTTGAACAACCAGAAATAAATAACTATCAAAGCAGATACAACGAACAACTTCTTATGGCAAAGAAACTTATGAACTATATTAAGAACAATCCCATATTTTTAGACACCTCTAAAAACAATGTCAAAGTTTCTTTGTCTGCGGGAGTTAGTTCGATGGGTATAAAAAAAGAAATTGATACAATTGAAGAATTAGTTCGTCTAGCTCATTTCACATTACTTGAAGCGAAAAAGAAAAATATGGAAATACTTGTAGCTGATGAACATGTCAAATCAACAAAGAAAGACTTGGATGATTTTACTCACGCCATTGAAAAAAGTTTTTTACTTGATGAATTTAACCCATACTATCAACCGATTGTTGATACAAACAGTTTGAAGTTAGTTGGAATAGAATCACTAGTTAGATGGCAAAAAGACACGTACCGGATTATCGAAGCAGCTAAATTTAAAGATATCGCAATTGAGAAGAAACTATTTACTAAAATAGATATAAGAATAATCAAGAAAACACTAAATACATACAAACTACTAAAAGAAAAAGATTTAATTGATGATGGATTCTTTGTCGTAATTAATATTAGCCACGACACACTTCATACATTAGACATCACACGTTTAATTGACTTAGTTAATGACTACAAAGTAAATACTGAATGTATTGAATTTGATATTCAAATATCTGGACAAATAGATCCTAAAACAAAACAAAAAATTAACAAATTAATCAATCAAGGATTTAAAATATCTTTAGATAATGTTTCAATTAGTAATTTTAATATTGATGCAATAATAAACTTAAAATTAAATACAATAAAATTCAACACACAATTCTTTTCAAGTATTGCTCATAGTGAGCATTCTGAAACATTACAAAGTGTGATTAAAGAGTTTACAAAAATCTATAATATTAAAACATTACTAAAAGGTATCGAGAATAAAAAAGAACTAAATTACGCAAGAAAATTCCAAGTTAATTATGCCCAAGGATACTACTTTACTTCGCCCCTTACTGAAATAAAAACAATTGAGTTTTTCAAGAAGTATAGGAATGGTATTCAGTGAATAATCGTAGAGAAGAAATAGAATTTCATTTCTTCTCTATTTTTTTTAATTAAAATTTAGAAAAAATTTAAAAAACATTATGATTAGTGATAGAATGTATATATAAGGAAGACAAACGGAGGTATTAAAAATGGCTGAAAAATTAGATAGAGTTCAAATTGAACTAGACAAGAAGTATTTAAAACTTGAGAAGAAATATGTGGACACGGTAGACAAAATTTCTAAATTGGATAAAGATTTTTTATTAAGCAATACTAAGAAAGCTGCCGAACTAAAAACGAAAAAACAAAAAGTACTAGCAAGTGATAAAGACATCACTTCAAAGAAAAAAGCTGAAGTCAAAGAAGCTGTAGCAAAATTTAATCAAGGGGTAAAAGCTAACAAAGAAGCCATTAAGAAGGCTAACGACATTAAAAATGCTGACGATTTAAAGATTGCTCAAAAGCTTGAAAAAGAAGAAGAGAAAATCGCAAAAGCTTTAGAAACAATAAATAATAAATTTGAAAAAGCACAAAAAGATGCAACGAAAGATTCAAATTTATTTATTGCAAAATCAAAAAAAGAAATCAAATCAAAAAAAGAAAAAACCAAAGAAGCGTTAGTTGATTTAAAAGAAAAAGCTGACGAACACAAAGCAAAACATAATGAAAAATTAGCAACACTTAAAGAAAAAAGTAAAACAACAATTGAAAAAATTAAAACAAAGAATGCCAAAGAAACTACAAAACTTAATAAAGAAATTCTTGCTGAAGAAAAATCAACAAAAACTACAATCAAAAATCTTAAACCAGTTGTAGCTGAAAAACTTAGCAAGTTTGAAAAAGAATTAGCTGGTTTTGAAGATGTCTATAATGAAAAAGTAAATGTTATTAGTACAACGTTAAAAGAGAAAAATGATCGTCACCAAAAATTCTTAGATAAAGCAATAAAAGATAACGATCCTCGTTCTCAAAAATTACATAAAAAAGAGATTAGTGATTTAACTAAAAATGCTAATCAAGAATTAAAAATCTTAAAATCTGACTTTGAAAAAAGCAGAGTATCAATTGATGCTAAGATAAAAGAAATTAAAACACAAAATGTATTAGATGTTAAAGTATTAGATTTATCTCTTGCTAAATTTATTGAAGAGAAAAAGTTCAGTTTAAATACTCTTGAATGTGAGTTAGCTTTAGAAATTAATAAGGAAGAGCTGAGTCATAGTCAAAAAGTAAAAGATGAAGAAGATAAAGATAACAAATACATATCTAATATTAACTTAAATAAAGAAGATATTAATCAAGATAAAGAATTACTTATAGTAAAAGAACAAACAAACCAAGCACAAAACTTACTAAATTTAGAAAACCAACAAAAAGCATTGGTTCTTGATAATAAAGAAAACATTGCTGGTAAATTAAACGAAAAAGAATTAGCAAACTTATCAAGCGATATTGATCTTGCTAAAGTTTTAAATAAAGAAACAGTAACAGTTGAAAAACTAAATAACGAAATCGAAGTTAGTTTAAGAAAAATTGATCAAGATAAATTGTTAATTGAAGAAGATAAAATGAAAGAACTTCATGAAAATGATTTTGCTAAACAAAGTGATCTAAATAACGACTACCAAGCTTTCTTAAACCGTCAAACTGATTTTTCTGAAAAACGTTTTGATGCTTTAGTTGCTTATGAAACATTAGAAATTGAAAACAGATTAAAATTAACATTAGAACAACTAGATAAACAAATTGCTTATTCTAAAACTGATAATGAAGTTATCCTTACAAAGATCAATAGTCACTTTGAAGAAGAAAAAGCATTATTTGATAAAGAAATCAAAAAAATAGCTGGTGATTTACTAGTAGAAAAAGATAAATTAGTTGCTTCTGGTAATAAAGCTATAAACGCTGTTAAAAATGATATTGAAGCTTTAGACTCTAAAGCTGACAAAAAAAGAATTAAACTGCTTAACAAGGAAATTCAAGTGCTTCAAATGAAACAAGACCAACAATTAGATGTATTAGAGAAAACAATATCTTTAAAAACGACAACTTACCAAAACGGTATATATGAAGCAAATGAACGTCAAACAGATGCAACAGATGATACTAAAGCATTACTTGATGTAATATTAGATAATTTAGAAAAAACTGCTGAATCAATAAGTTTAAATGCTAAAGATGAACTTAATGGTCTTAAAGAGAAATCAAGTGTTATGAAATCTTCAGTAGTTAAACTTAATGAGTATTCAAAAGAAAGAAAAGCTGTCCAAAATAAACAAAATGAACAATACAAAGAAATCCGTTTAAATAATGAAGCTATTATAATCGCTGATACAAAACAACAATTTGAAACTAGCAAATTTGATTTAAATGAAAACCTTGATAGTACACTTCAAACACTAAGTAACGAAATTGATGCTACATTATCACAGTTAAAACAAAAATCAGATGAATCAAAACAATTATTAGAAAAAACTAGTAACGAATTAGCAACTGAATTAGCAAAAGATAAAGTTTCAAAAGAAAAAGCATTAAATGATGAAAACATTGAGTACAAACAAAAAGTTAAATCATTAGAAGAAAAGTTTTCTACAACTAATGCAAATCTTAAAAAAGATCTTCAAGACAAAGTTGCAGCTTACAAAGTTGAAATTACTGTTCTTGAAAAACAAATCGTTGAAGCTAATAAATTATTTGAAACTTCAAAGAAAACATTTGTTAAAGAACAAAGCACAAACACTATAAAAAGATTAACTGAAATTGAGAACCAAGCTAAATTAGATATTAAAGAGTTATAATATATTGAAACAGGGAAAATATTCCCTGTTTTTAATTTAAATAGAAAGTAAGTAATTGTTTTTATTCTTAAAATTACTGTATAATTTAATAAGAGGTGAAAAATATGGAAAATATTCTAATAGATTTAGAAATATTATTAGATAACTCATTAATATTTCTTGGTGACTACGGATTTATTATAATTCTTTTGTTTGGAATAATTCATCCATTAACAGAAAATCCTCTTAGTTTATTTACGTTAACACTTTCAATTTCTATCTTAGGATTATTTTGGGGGTACGTGATACTATTTGCTGCAAATATGATAGGTGTTGTTATGCTCTTCTTTTTAGCTGAAAAGTTTAACCATAGCACTAATGGCTTTTTATTCAAAAGACGCGCTAGTGAAAAAGTATTAAATTGGATTAGGACCACAGAAACTTGGCGACATATTATTGTTATTGGTGTCCCGTTTATTCCCACATACCCAATTAAACTTGCTGTTCCACTTTCTAAAGTATCATTTAAAAAGTATATGGTAACTCTTGGTGGAGCGTATGTATTCTTATTCTTTGGTAATTCACTACTATACTTTGGAATCCTCGGATTCATTACTAATAATATTCCATCATACATCTCCCTTGCAATGTTATTGGTATTTGCATTGTTTGTCTATTTTGGAATTGATTTTTTCAAAAAAAATATCGAAGAAAATCAAATCTGATTTTCTTCTCTTCTTTTCAAATTATAATAATCAAGGTATAATAAATTAAGTAACAAAAATCTGTTAAATATTGCGAGGTAATCTAATGAAAAATATTGATGATTATAATATAATTTCAACAAAAAAAGGTGATCAAGGACAAACAAGAAATTATTCAAACGAATTATTGTCTAAAAGTGATTTATTATTTGATGTATTAGGTAATAACGATGAATTAAGTAGTGTTCTCGGGCTTTGTTTTCATTATACAAATATTATTGAGATTAAAGAATTTCAAAGAGTACTCCAAGATATTAATAGTGTAATAGCAACTAACCCTAATTCATCACTTTACAATAAACTTAATAAAGTTACTGAAGATGATGTATTATCTTTAGAGGCTAAAGAAGAAGAACTATTAAAAATAAAACCACTCAAACCACTATTTGTTTTACCTGGAAGTGATGCCTCTTTAAAAGGTGCTTATTTTGATTTAGCTCGAAGTGTCGCACGAAGAGCTGAACGCTCTTTAGTTAGATTTTCTAATGTTGAATCAAGAACAGATTTAATATTTGAAAAGAAATATTTAAACCGATTAAGTGATTTACTATTTATATATGCAAGAAATATCTAACACTTCGCAATGAAGTGTTATTTTTTTGCTGAAATATTGTGCATTAATGCACAA
>JASFZA010000034.1:0-5044 GCA_045046715.1 Candidatus Izemoplasma sp. | reverse complement strand
GAACTTGATTCAAGAGTAAAACAAGTCTTTGTAAATGCGATGTGTCAAAATGAACCGTTTATATCAACTGATTACCGTTTCATTTTAGATTATTATAAAGCAATTAGTGATGGTGTATTACTGCTTGGTAAAGGAGCTAATACAAAAGAGATGTATGTTATTCACGATAAGTTTATGCCAAACGAATCTTTAGAATTACTTAAAGGTGAGTTGGAAGAAAAAGGTGTTAAATTTATTAGTGTTGATTCTAAAAAAGTAAAAGCTTTTAACTATTTGTCAATCGACAAAAGAGTTAAGGGGAAACTAAAAACTAATTTACTTGATAGTGGAGTACTATACGTTAGTGCTGAAACTGCTAAAGTAGTTAGTGACTGTTTAAGAAAAGATACTGGTGCTTTTGAAACGCACTTAACAGTGACTGGGGAAGCATTAAATAACAACTCAGAATATATTGTTAAAACAGGAACACTGTTTGAAGAAGTTATCGAAGATTTAAAAGGTTATCAAAATGTTGGTGTGGTAAACATTCACGTTGGTAACTATTTATCAGGAACACAAGTTGAAGGTGACAGTTTCAGTATTACAGAAACTGTAAGTTCAATTAATGTTAGTGAGTATCACGTGCAAGCTGAAGATGTGTGTATTAAATGTGGAGAATGTAATGATGTTTGTCCGGTTGGAATTTTACCGCAAAACATCATGGATGCAGAACTGAGAGAAATTAATCATCGAATTTTTGATTTACATACTGATGAATGTATTGAGTGTGGACTTTGTACATATGTATGTCCGTCAAAAATAAACGTATTAGAATGGGTTAGACGTGCAATGCGTCGAACTGTATAAGGAGTGATGACGATGGAATTTAAAACTAAAAAAGCTCCGATAATAAGAAACCATTCAAGATCATACAAAAGATCGCTTACACTACACTTCGCATTAATCCTTGTTACTGTTGTTAGTTTGTTTATTCAAACGAGAATTCACACATTAGAAGATTCATTTAATGCAATCCTAATCATAGTAGTTGCTGTATTACTTAGTGTTGTATTTGAAGTATTTTATGCACTTAGCGATAAAAATTTACAAAAGTTTGAATCGTATCAAGCATTTGTATCACCAATAAACATTGCATTAGTTGTTGCATTGTTATTGCCTTATAGTACACCAATTTATGTTGTAGCACTTGCAATCTTTATTGCAATCTATCCTGCTAAGTTAATTTATGGTGGGGATGGATACTACATCTTTAATCCAGCGTTAGTTGGAGTTCTGTTTGTGCAAATTAGTTTTGAATCAGTTTTAACATTAGTTGGGACACCACTAATGTTATTAAAAGAAACAATGGAAGGTGCAACTCATACCTTCGATATTTTAGAATTATTTACTGGTGAGTACGTTGGTCTTGGACTTGGGACGACGTCAGTTATTTTACTGAGTATGGCATTTATTTACTTAGTAGTTACTAAAGTTATTGATTTAAAAATTAGTGGGACTTTCTTAATATCAATGTTTGTTTTAACATTGATTATTGGATACTTTAATGGGTACTGGCTTGACTATGTACTAATAAATATGATTACAGGGTTTACTATTTTTGGGGCTACTTTCTTAATTAGTGAAACAGTATCAAGTCCAACGTCACGAGAAACAAAAATTATTTACGCAAGTATTGTTGCGTTAATGACGGTTATGGTTCGTGTCCTTGGTGGACAGGTTGAGGGAATTGTGTTCGCGGTATTATTCGGGAATTTACTGACACCTTATTTAAACCGTACAGTTAAAAGAAGTAATAAAAAAACTTTAATAAAAACATTAGTCTTTGTAACGGTATTAATCGTTGGAAGTGGGATTGCTCTTGGTTATATTTCAATGAACAATATTGAAGATGCACTTGAGTCAGTTAATCGATTTGGGGTGATGTTATCGTGAAACATATTAAAATAGCATTTACTTTAACGCTTACTGTTGTTTTATCAATGGTTGCTGTATTCCTTGTTGAGGCTTATACAACACCAATTATTGATGATTACAATGAGCGATTAGCTAATGATGCGTTATATAGTATTATGAGTGAATTTGATGGAACATTTGAAGATGTAACAAGTAGTTACTCCTTAGATGATTCTTCAATTGTTCAAATTTATGAAGCAGGAACTGAAGGTATTATTTATAAAGCATCATTCCAAGGTTTTGGAAGTATCATAACTTATATGATTGGTGTTAGTACTGTTGATAGCTCAGTTTACGGTGTTGTAATTTTAGAACAAAATGACACTCCTGGTTATGGAGCTAATATTGCTAATCCTGACTATGTACTACAATTTCTTGGGATTGAACAAGAGTTAGTTAAAGATGGTGACATTGATGGATTAACTGGTGCTTCAATCACAACTGGTTCGTTCTTTGCATCATTAAGTAATGTAATAACTTTCCATGAAGTAAACTTTGGAGGAGTTGTAGCTCCTACTGAAGCAGAAGTTAGAGCAGAGATGATGGATGACTTATTCCCTGGTGCTGCCTTTACTTCAGTTAAAGATGATTATGAAGCGAGTGACGCAATCCTAAATATTTATGAAGCTAAAATAGACGGTGTATTAGTTGGATATGCTTATTTAGTTGAAGGTGTTGGTGCTATTGCTGCTTCTGGGTTACCATTTGAATACTATATTGGAATTAATTTAGATAAAACTTATACAAGTTTAAGAATGTATGAAAATAATGATACAGCTAGTTACATTGCTCCTTACTTAGAAGTTGAGTTTGGTGATACTTATGACGGTGTTGCTCTTGGTGATGAATCAACTATTGATGGATTCACTGCCGCAACAAGTCAGTCACGAGCAACAATTATCCAAAGTACTGAATATTTAATGGCTTATCATATTACTAAAGTACTCGGAGAAGTTCTTAACCGTCCTGATCCTGTTGATAATGCTAATATTTTCCGAGCGTTTGATGTACTAGCTGATAGCTATACATCAATATATTCTGAAAATGTTTATCAAGAAAACATTTTAAATGTTTATGAATTAAAAGATAATTTAGGTACTGTTATTGGATATATTTATTACGGTAATAGTTACGGATATGGTGGAGAGATTCAGTTCGCTATTGGTGTTGATTTAACTAATACAACTGATAATTTCATTATCTTATCAACTAATGAAACATGGGACCAAGCTTATCCTTATTCAGGTGGGGAAGTATTCCCTGATACAACGTGGTTACAAAATTATGAAGATGTTACAATTGCTAGTTTATTCACAGATCCATTAATTGATGGAATATCTGGGGTATCAACTACAACAGGAACAAGAGGATTAGATAACGGTTTAATCTTCGCTATTGAATCAATTTTACAATATCATTTGGATAATATTGGAGGTGCAGAATAATGGCTCGTAAACAAAAATCTTTAAAAGAAATATTTTCTGCAGGAATCTTCAAACAAAATCCAACATTCGTTCAGTTTTTAGGAATGTGTCCAACCCTTGCTGTTACAACTACTGTTGAAAACGCACTTGGGATGGGTGCTGGAGTTATCTTCGTATTAGTGTTATCAAACTTTATTGTTTCATTAATTAGAAACGTTGTTCCAAAAGAAGTAAGAATTCCAATCTACATTGTAATTATTGCTTCACTAGTAACAATTCTTGAAATGTTTATGAGAGCGTTCCAACCTGATCTTGCTGCGTCACTTGGTGTTTTCTTAAGTTTAATCGTCGTTAACTGTTTAATCTTAGGTAGAGCAGAAGCATTTGCTTCTAAAAACTCACCAATTAAATCAGTAATTGATGGACTTGGAATGGGTCTTGGATTTACTCTTGGGATCTTACTAATTGCAGTATTTAGAGAATTACTTGGTGCTGGAACATTATACGGAATTGAAATAATTCCGGAAGATTATCAAATTAGCATCTTAGTATCTGCTTCTGGTGCATTCTTAGTATTTGGGATATTAGTTTCACAGATTAACAAATTTAGATTTAAACGTGCAGACGAAAGTGAGGCGATGTAGAATGGATTTATTCGCTATTGCCTTTGGCGCAATATTCGTTAGTAACGTTGTACTTCAACAGTTTTATGGGTTATGTCCATTCCTTGGTGTTTCTACTAAAAAAAGTAGTGCACTATCAATGGGGGCTGCGGTAACTTTCGTTATTGTATCTTCAACAATGATTGTTTACGCAATATATAACTTTATCTTAGTTGAGTATGAAATAGAATATTTATCAACAATTGTCTTTATCTTAGTTATCGCATCATTTGTTCAGCTTGTTGAAATGGCTATTAAAAAGTTTAGTGCACCGTTATACGGAGCACTAGGAGTATACTTACCATTAATTACAACGAACTGTGCTGTGTTAGGTGTTGCGATTGATGTTACTGTTAATAAAGAAAAACTTACCGGACAGTTTGGTATTGAATCATTTATTGATGTTACTGTTTACGCGATTGGTATTTCATTAGGATATGCATTAGTTATATTCCTCTTTAGTGCTATTCGTGAAGAAATGGATGCTTATCCAGTTAAAAGAAACTGGGAAGGTATTCCTGTTGCATTAATTACAGCGTTTATTATGGCAATGATTTTTTACGGGTTTGGGGGAATGGTATAATGACAATTATTATAATTCTTTCTGTTGCTCTATCATTAACTCTTGCTTTAATATTATCGTTCGCATCAACAGCACTTGAAGTTGAGGAGGATCCTCGTCTTCAAGATGTTCTCGATATGCTTCCTAATGCAAATTGTGGGGCTTGTGGTAATCCTGGTTGTAAAGCTATGGCCGAAGCAATCCTTGGAAATGATGCAAGACTTACTCAATGTAAACCTGGAGACCAGGACATGAGAGAAGATATTAGAGATTATCTTAATGATCATCCGAATGAAGATGGAGAATTTGTTAAAGTTAAAATGTAAATAATAAAAACGTTCTGGAATGATGTAGTCCCTGTCAAGTAGACACTGTAAATAAATAAAATTAGTATTGAATTGAATCTAAGGCTTGATTCCTATATTCTATAGGAGTTAAGCCTT
>JASFZA010000033.1:0-5869 GCA_045046715.1 Candidatus Izemoplasma sp. | reverse complement strand
CCTGAAAGTACGACAATCTCTTTAATCATTTTTAAATTAACAACAATAACACTTAACATATCTAAATTACCATTTTGTGATAATGCTGTTGATACTAAAACACTTTTTGAATTCCGAATAATAATCTCATTTGTTTCAGTTCTAATTGTTCCATTAAAGATAGCTTTTAAAGCATCTTTAAGATCATCTTTACTTCCTAGTGCTTCATTTAATTTCTTTTTATCAGTAACTGTTAAAATGTCATTTTTAAGTAATACTTTAGTCGCTTTTTTATATACTTTGTATTTAGAGTCTTCATCTAGAATGTTTTCTACACTAAATGTTGGCGCAAATACAATTACTCGAATAGGGTTGATAATTAAAACGTAGATAAGTATCGTACTTATTCCATAAAATGCATATTCTAAATATTGATGAATATCTCGTAACTTCTCACCAACACTAATAACATTGCTTAATAAAATCAATGAAATAACAAACATTGATCCAATTCCAATTAAATACCAAAATCTTTTTCTTTCCATAAACTTCACCTCGTATAATATTCTACTTTATTTGTTGTTTTCCATATATTTGTTGTAGTATTCCATAACACTATATGAATCAAATGGTGTTTCTTTATTATTTATCATAACTTGTAATTTATCTAATTCTATTTCTAACAAGTCTCTTAGTTT
Source organism: Candidatus Izemoplasma sp. (assembly GCA_045046715.1). Lineage (GTDB taxonomy): Bacteria > Bacillota_I > Bacilli_A > Izemoplasmatales > Izemoplasmataceae > JASFZA01. The sequence goes on along the minus strand of JASFZA010000033.1, from coordinate 5,192 downwards.
TTCTGGGTAATTCATTCGTTCTTTATGACGGTTATATTCGTTACGATCTAATATTGTATAAGACCCGTCAACCAGCACTTTAATATCAAGATCATAATCAATATATTTTAATCCTTCTTCATCATAAACATAAGGACTAGCTATATTACAGTAATAAGCTACACCATCACGTTTAATTATTCCGATAATGTTAAACCAATGATTTTTGTAAAACCAAGTAACACTCGGTTCTTTAGCATGCCAAAAACGACCATTAGCTTCAATTACTTTAGTTCTTTTATTAACAACAATTACTAAATCTTCACTTGCTTCAATAACAGAAGCAGTTTCCCAAATACGATGTAATGATTCATCGTGTTTATAGCTTTGAATTTGAATTAATTTATCTATTTTTGGAATCATCTTCTCACCACATTCCTTTAAATTGTGTTACTTAGTTAAAAAGTCTTTCCCTTTAAGACTATCTGGTTCATGTGAATAAAGACCTTTGTATCCTTGTTGGCGTAATACTTCGTAAATTAAGATTGCCGCAGTATTACTCAAGTTTAAACTTCTAATCTTATCTGTCATCGGTAATCTTAAACAAGTATCCAAATGTTCAGCAAGGATTGGTTTAGGAATACCACTTGACTCACTACCAAAGACTAAATAGATGTCTTTATCATCTTTATTAAAATCCATTTTATCAGGAGACAACTGTCCGTATCTTGTTATAAAGAAGAAATGACCATCATTAAGTTTTAAAAACTCTTCCCAGTTTTTATAAACTTGATAATCAACATGTTCTAAATAGTTAGCAGAACTTCTTTTTAGATATTTTTCTTCTAAACTAAACCCTAAAGGTTCGATTAAATGTAGTTTTGCATTTGTTGCTGCTGCTGTTCGCATAATATTTCCTGTATTTTGCGGAATTTCCGGATTATATAGAACTATATGATTCATTTCATCACTCTTTTCTTAATTTTTCTAATACCATTAAAGCAGTGTTTTTATACCACTTAGTATCTTTATATTTTACCACACTTTCTTCAATATCACTCACAAAACTATCCAAGTTTTGGTTTAAAATTATTCCTAAAGCATTACGTTTAATAATAAGTGGACCCTTCCAACTTGATGCATTATTTCCATAGATTGATTGATACTCTTTATTTGTCATACTAAACAATTCTTTTAAATTAATATTTTCAATTCCACTTGGTTCAAATTCACTGTGGTTATGAAAATCTATTCCTTTATTCTTCGGGCAGACAACCTGACATATATCACAGCCATAGACCATTGTTTTAAAATATGAAATTTCTTCTAAATTTAACTCTTTTTTAGATTGACTAGTAAATGAAATACATTTACTTTGTTCAAAACCATTATCAAGAGCACCACTCGGACAAGCATCAATACATTTTGTACAATCCCCACAGTCGTCAACAATATTTACTTCTTTTTTAATATCAACATCAACAAGTAAAGTCGCTAAATATATATAACTACCATATTCTTTATTAATCAAAAATTGATTTTTTCCAAGGTAACCAAGTTTTGATAAACTAGCCGCAAATCGTTCATCAATAAATCCGGTATCTACACTTGGATAATTGTTTATTCCTAAATCAATCAGTTGACTACTAATAATATCTAATATCTCTTTAAACACTTTATGATAATCTGTTCCATAGGCGTATCTTGATAAAATACCATGGCCAATTCCAGAGTACTTGCTGGGGATTGACGGATAGCTAATTCCTAAAGTGATAATTGTTTGATATTGATCAAGTAATTTGTAATCTGAAAACGCATCAAACTTATTAAGTTTGGAGCGTTCCTTTATGTATTCATTTGTACTAACAAATGAATACACATCTATTAATGAATTATTTAATATTTCAATTACTTTATTTATCATAAAATCACCTAATATTAATATAGTGTATTTTGGCATTAAAGTCAAAAAAATTGGCGGGCACATTAATAAGTGCACCGCCAATTCTATCGATGAGCACCTCGTAAAAGGGGAAAGAGGTGCTCACTTTAAATCGTAGGGAATCTCCCTCGATACTTATATTATATACCTTTTATGTTAATATATGTGAAGATTTGATGAAAATTTGTAATATTTTTATTACAATATGTAAATATTGTATCAATTACGAACTAATTACGAGTACTTTTGTTGTAATTTGATACAATAGTTATGGTGATGTATATGAAGAGCATTGGAGCAAAATTGAAAGAACTACGTGAAGACTCAGACTACCCGCAAAAAGCTATTGCTGAATTGCTTGGAATTCAAAGATCAAACTATTCACGAATTGAAAATGGACATCAAAATCTTAATCAGACACAGATTAAACTCTTATGTGAGTTTTTAAATGTTAGTGCTGATTACTTACTTGGAATTAAGATTAGTGATAAAAGAGTTATAAGTAGAAAAGATGAGAAAGATATCCATAAAAGTTTAAAAGAAATTCAGGACATTATATCTAAATAATGTCCTGATTTTTTTGTCTTATATTTGTTTTGTTATTTTTATCAAAAGTTTGGTTTAAGAACATTACTATTTCTTCTTTGTATGGAGGATATAGTCGTTCTTTTGAGTCATCATTTTCTGTGACGTACGGTGTTTCTAAAATTTTAGGTACATTGATAAAGTCTTGATGATTTACAATATAATTTAATGCATCAAATCCAATATATCCGTATCCAATGTTTTCGTGTCGGTCTTTACTAGCACTAACAGGATTTTTAGAATCATTTATATGAAATACCGAAATTCTTTCTTTACCAATCTTTTCATCAAATTCAGCAATCACAGCGTCAAAATTATTTTTAACATCATATCCTGCGTCATGAGTATGACATGTATCAAAACATACAGATAAACGTTCATCATGAGTTACGCCTTTAATAATTTGGGCTAACTCATCAAAGTTACGACCACATTCTGTACCTTTACCTGCCATTGTCTCAAGTGCAATTAAGACGTCTAAATCTTTAGTGTTTTCAATTACTTTATTTAACCCTTCAATAATAAAAGGTATTCCAATATCAGCACCTTGTTTAACGTGTGCTCCGGGATGTAAAACTATTTGTGGAGCACCGATTTGTGCTGTTCTTTTTATTTCACTTGTTAAAAAATCAACTGCAAACTGACGTTTTTCTGGATCAGGATTTGCAAGATTCATAACGTACGGTGCATGAATTACCACATTTTTAAGTTCAATATTATGCTCTTCCATTAATGATAATGCTTCTTCAATCATCATTTCACTAATTGGTTTTCTTCTTGTGTTTTGCGGAGCACCGGTATAGATCATAAAACAATTAGCATCGTAACTGATTGCTTCTTTAACACTTCCTAAAAGCATTTCTTTACCCTTCATTGAAACATGTGATCCTAATTTCATTTAAAAATCACCCTTTCTTGTTAGTAACACGAATTGCTCTTTGTTTAGCTTGTTGTAATTCACGGTGATAAACTTTTTTATAACCTGGCTTAACTTTTTTATTTTTTCTATGAATATCAACTTTATTTTTATCAAAACCGAATCCAACATTTTTACGTTTAAGACGTTCGTTACGCTCACGTCTTACAACCAAAGTATCGTTTTTTATGTCTTTATAAGTGATTTTGATTCCTTTACTTTCTAAGAAATCTATATAACGTGCATCTGACTGTTTATATAGTGAAATTGCTTCACCAGTGTAACTAGCTCGACCTGTACGTCCCGTTCTATGAATATAAAATTCCATATCCTTTGGTAACTCATAGTTTATAACATGACTTACCCCATCAATATCAATCCCACGTGAAGCAATATCACTTGCGACAATGTATTGAAATTCTGCATTGTTAATTTTATTCATTATTTGTCTACGAGCACGAGGTGCCATATCACCATGTAATTTAGCTACCTTAACCCCTCTACCAATAAGGAACGATCCAACTTCTTCAACTGTTTCCTTACGATTACAAAATATTAATGCAATGTATGGATTAATTACTTTTGTTAAATCATATAACATATCAAGTGGTTGTTTTGATTTTACATTCATAAATGTATGATTAATGTTTAAACTTGATAATTCTTTAGGTTTAATAAAAATCTCAATTGGTGAACTCATATATTTTCTTAAGAATGGACGAAGTCTTTCTGGGATTGTTGCACTAAAAACCATCATTTGAAGGTCTTCGTTCATCAATCCTGCAATTGCGTCAATATCTTCTAAGAATCCAGAATCAAGTGACATATCTGCTTCATCAATTACAAAAATATTTGCTTTGTAAATATTAAGAACATTTTGCGTAATTGCTAAATCTTTAATTTTACCAGGAGTTCCAATAACAATTTGTGGTTGTCCTTTTTTAAGTCGCGCTACTTCTTTATCGCGGTCACTTCCACCGACGTAATGTCTGATATCAATTGGTGTATCTGAAAAAGATGCTAATTGTTTAGCATTTTTAAAGATTTGAACTGCAAGTTCTCTTGTTGGTGCTGAAATTACTGCTTGAACTTCTTTGACGTCTTCTTTTAAGTTTTCAAAAATCGGGATTAAAAAAGCATGTGTTTTACCACTACCTGTTTGACTACATCCGATAATATCGCTTTTGTTTAATGCTTTAGGTATAACTAAATCTTGTATTTGTGTAAACTTTTTAAATCCAAGATCTTTAATTGCTTCTGATATATATTCCTTTTTAATATTCATAGTACTCACCTCGCTTTGTATTATACTATATATACAAAGTATTTCCAAATTATACGACTATATTATATAATGTATTTAGGTGGTTAGATGAATACTGTAAAACTTACCCCAAGAGGGTACTGTCATGGCGTTGTAAACGCCATAAATAAAGTGATTGATTTAAGTAGTAATAAAGACTTATATCCAATCTATATGCTTGGTAATATTGTTCACAATTCTAAAATTGTGGACGCTTTTACAAATCTTGGAGTTATTACGTTAAATGACTCATCTAAAACAAGATTAGAACTTCTTGATTCGATTGATTCAGGGACTGTTGTTTTTACCGCTCACGGCGTTGGACCAAGCGTCTATAAAAAGGCTCATGACAAAGGTTTGAACGTAATCGACACTTCTTGTGAAGACGTCTTTAAAAGCCAAGATAAGGTTAAGGAATACGCAAACCTTGGCTATGATGTTTTATTCATTGGTAAAGCAAGTCATCC
>JASFZA010000032.1:0-4597 GCA_045046715.1 Candidatus Izemoplasma sp. | reverse complement strand
AAATTAACTAAGGTAATTGATCAAGGATTAGTTAGAACATTCCAAAATGTTGAACTTGTTAAGGATTTGTCAATTCTTGATAATGTGCTAATTGGAGCACATAATCAATATAAGACAGATATTATTGGTCACTTACTTAAAACGCGTCGTTCAAAAAAAGAAGAAAAAGCATTAATTGAAAAAGCAATCGGAATTTTAGAGTTCTTAAAGCTTGATCATCTTAAAGACTTTTATGCTTATGGACAACCGTATGGTATTTTAAAGAAAATAGAAATCGCTAGGACGTTAATGTGTAATCCAAAATTAATAATTTTGGATGAACCAGCAGCGGGTCTTAACGAAACAGAAACAAAAGAATTATCATCTTTGATTTATCAAATTAGAGATAACTATCAATGTGCAATCTTACTTGTTGAACATGATATGGGATTTGTTATGGATGTCTGTGACAGAATATGTGCTATTTCGTTTGGTAAGTTCTTAGCAATGGGAACACCAAAAGAGATTGTTGCAAGTCCAATTGTCCAAGAAGCATATCTTGGAGGTGATGATATTGAGTAGTTTACTTTCGATAAACAATCTTAGTGTCTCTTATGGTGTAATCCAAGCATTAAGAAATGTATCAATTGAAGTTGAAGAAGGAAGTATCGTAGCTATTTTAGGTGCAAACGGTGGTGGGAAAACAACACTACTGAAAAAAATATCTGGACTAATAGAAAGTAATACAGGAACGATTACGTTTAATTCAGAAGACATTACTAAACTCCCAGCAGAAAAGATAACACAAAAAGGGATTGCAATGTCACCTGAGGGTCGTCAAATATTCGGAAACTTAACAGTTGAAGAAAATTTGAAAGTTGGAGCATTTACTTTAAAGAAAGATAAGAAAAATAATATTTCCAAAAAAGTATTAATGCAAAACAATCTTGAACGTGCTTTTAATTATTTCCCAGTATTAAAAGAAAGAAGATCACAAATTGCAAAAACATTAAGTGGTGGTGAGCAACAAATGCTCGCTATTGCAAGAGCTTTAATGGCAAGTCCTAAATTATTAATTTTAGATGAACCATCTCTAGGTCTAGCACCGCTTATTGTAAGAGATATCTTTAATATTATTAAAGAGTTTAAAAAAGAAGGAACTACAATTTTAATTGTAGAGCAAAATGCTCTTCAAACATTAAAAATTGCTGACTATGCATACGTTATTCAAGTTGGTGAGGTAATAATGGAAGGAAAAGCAAGTGAGTTAATATCAAACCCTAAATTAGTTGAAGCATATTTAGGTAAATAGAAAGATACAAATTCTAATTATAATATTAGAATAAAAAATAAGGAGGAAATTATGAAAAAATTTAGTGTATTAGTATTAATGATGCTTTTAGTGTTCTCATTATCAGCATGTGCTGATGATGAAACAGATCAAGCACAAGGTGTTACAGATACAACTGTTACAGTAGGTAACTCAGCAGCAACATCTGGTTACTTAGCATTTGTTGGTGTTCCTTACAATCAAGGTATCGTAGCATACTTTGATATGATTAATGAAGCTGGCGGAGTTGCCGGTAGAACTATCGAATTTATCGCTTATGATGATGAATATAATGGTGCTACAGGTGTTACTTATGCTGAAAAATTATTAATGGATGATAAAGTATTTGCATTCGTTGGACACTTCGGTACTCCAACTGTTAGTGCAACTCTTGATTATTTAATTGATGCAGGAATTCCACAAGTTTATTATGCAACTGGAATTAGTGCATTATTCAATGAAAATGCAACAGGAAACGAAAGATCTTCATTCCCTGTTCAACCAATTTATGATGCCGAAGGTCAAGTAATGATCGCTCGTGCTGTTCATGATTTTGGAGCTACAAAAATTGGTGTTATCTATACAAATGATGATGCTGGTATGGGTATGTCTACAGGGATACGTCTTCAAGCAAGAGCTGAAGGAGTTACTTTAGTAGAAGCTCAAGTTGCTGCCGATTCTGTTGATATGTCTGCTGCTGCTGCTACACTTGTTGCAGGTGGCGTTGATATTATCATCGTTGCTGCTAGTCAAGTACCTGCAGAAGTTGCTATTAAAGCATTAAGCGCTGCTGGTAGTACTAAAGATGTTATTGTTTCTTATGTAAATGCTGCACCTACATTTATCGCAAACGTTTCTGCTGAATTAGCAAACTTTGATATTTATGCAAGTGCATGGTTAAGTTTATTTGAAGAAGATGGAGAAACTTTTACTGCTGAATATGATCTATATATAGAAGAAATTTCTAAAGTAGATGCAGCATTAGCTGGTAATCCTTATGCAATGGCTGGATGGATTGCTGCTGCTTTCTTTGTTGAAGGACTTGAAAGAGTTGGAACTGACGAATTAACTTGGGATAGTTACATTGACGCTATGGAATCTGCACCTGTTGCAAATCCATTTGGTGGAACTGTAGATTACTCTAACGGTAGAAGAACTGGTACACAATCAATGGCTTTATTGGTTGCTACTATTGTTCCTGCTGATGGAGATACTCCTGAAAGTTACGTTTTCGCACCTTTCAAACCACTTGAAACAATTAATGAAATACTTGGAACTAACTAGAAATTATAATAAACTATAAATGTGAAGGTATAAGGTGATTTCACCTTATACCTGTCATTTATATTATGGAGGTAATTATGGCTAAATATATAACGATTGATGAAGCATTAGATTTAGTGAAAGATAACGACTATATTGTTGCTGGTATGTGTGCTAGTGAAGGTCGTGAATTTTTTACAAGACTACATGAAATTAGTAAGAGAGTAAACAATATCACAGTTGATAATTGTTTACCGTTAATGAATTATGATTATATGGCTAACGCTGAATATAGTAATGTATTCAATGTGAATAGCTGGTTTTTTTCAAATGATTTAAGAAAATCATTTAAAAATGGAAATATTTCGTTTATACCGAATCAACTTCACAATGCTGGAGTTCAAAGAATTAATTATATTAAACCAAACATTTTTGTGGGAAATGCTACTCCACCTGATGAGAATGGAAATGTTTCACTTTCATTATCGAATGTTTATGAGAAAAAGATGATAGCAGCAGCTAGTATTGTTATTTTAGAAATCAATCCTCTGTTACCAAGAACTTATGGTGATTTAGAGGTTCATGAAAGCGAAATCGATTATTTCGTTAAAATAGATAGTGACGTTCCTGTATTACCTGATATCTTACCAAATGAAAAAGATAAACTAATTGGTAACTATGTTGCTGAGTTTATTAATGATGGTGATTGTATTCAGTTAGGTATTGGAGGAATCCCTAACGCTGTTGCCGCAGCGCTAGGAAATAAAAAAGATTTAGGTGTTCATACAGAAATGTTAACAACGGGATTTATGGATCTTTATAAAGCCGGTGTTATTACTAATAAGAAAAAATCATTACATCCCGGAAAAATGGTTTGTGCTTTTGCTTTTGGAACGCGCGAACTATATGATTTTCTTCATGAAAATAACGATGTTATTTTCCTTGATGGAAATTACGTTAATGATCCATACATTATTGGACTTAATGATAATCAAATTTCAATTAACACAACAATTGAAATTGATTTAACAGGTCAGTGTTGTAGTGAATCAATCGGAACTGCGCAGTTCAGTGGTACTGGGGGACAATGTGATACAGCAACAGGTGCACAACGTTCTAAAAATGGAAAGAGTTTTATCACGCTTTACTCAACAACAATGGCTCGTAATAAAGCAACAGGAATTAAAGAAGAAATAAGTAAGATTGTTTCGACATTAAAACCAGGTGCTGCTGTTTCTTTATCAAGAAACGATGTTGACTTTGTTGTTACTGAATATGGTGCTGTTAACCTTAAGGGGAGAAGTATTAAAGAACGAGTTGATTTATTAATTAGTATTGCTCATCCAAAGTTTAGAGAACAGTTACTTAAAGAAGCTAAAGAAATTGGCTTCATTTAATGAGTACGTTTAAGTATCAACAGTATAATGTTAATTACGTTGTTGATGGTGATTTAATAGATAACGATGGAATCATCGTTATCCTTAATGGAATAATGATGTCAGCTAAGAGCTGGGAAATGTTTATTGATTCGTTTTCTAAACATAACTGTGTTGTTAGATTTGATATGTTTGACCAAGGTGAAACATCAAAACTAACAGAAGATTACACTCAAGAAGTTCAAGTTGAACTTTTAAAAGCATTACTAATTCACTTGAAAGTTAAGAAAGTTAACTTAGTTGGAATTAGTTATGGCGCAAGTGTTGCTTTACAATTTGTTAGTAAGTATCAAGAGTTTGTAAAAAAGATGGTTGTAGCTAACGTTGTTTCTAAAACATCTGACTGGCTTAAAGCGATTGGTGACGGATGGAATCAAGTTGCGGCAAGCCGCAATGGTGAAGCTTATTACAACATCTCAATTCCATATATTTATAGTCCGCAGTTTTATACTAAAAATATTAAATGGATGACAGACCGTAAAAAGGTATTAGTTCCCTTATTTAGTGATAAAGTATTTTTAGATGCAATGGTACGTTTAACTAAAAGTGCTGAAACACATAATGTAATTGGTGACTTAGCAGATGTTGA
>JASFZA010000031.1:0-5977 GCA_045046715.1 Candidatus Izemoplasma sp. | reverse complement strand
TGCTTCTTGGTTGAAAAAGTTACCCCATCTCCCAAAAGCTTGAGCAATTATGAACCCCGGTGCCATTATGTCAAATACTCTAAATATGTCAATATTTTTGTATTTTGTATAAAAATAAGCAGAAATAAATGCAACAAATATCCCACCATGGATTGCTAATCCTCCATCTTGAACTGATACAATTTTTATGATATCAAATTGATATCTTTCCCATTCAAATAAAACGTACCATAATCTTGCCCCAAGGATACTAAGAGGTAATATAATAAGAATCCCATCTAAAATCACTTCGGTATTTATTCCTAGTTTTTTCCCTTCTTTAATCCCTAATAATGTTGCGACAACTATCCCAAGCAATATCATTAAACTATACTTGTACCAAACGAATGAACCAAATTCAATTACAATATTACTTATCGGATCAAATATATGCATAGATTACCCATCCTTTCTTTGAGATTTCACTAAAATTAAAACAACAAATATTGCTACGTAACTAATAATTATAATGCTCATATTTTCTGTAATCCCTGGTATTTTATCTTCAAATATAATTATTACTAAGAATGTTAAATGCAGTAACATCATTAGTGATTTCCCAATCAATCGCGATGGTTTATTATTATTTTGTACGACAACTTCATCATGTATTGATTCTTTATTTGTACTTATTTTTGTATTACTACTTCCACAACAACCCATTTAGTTTCACCTCCTTCCTAAATAATATAGTTTTAAAGTGTATAGTAAATATGAAGAAATGAATGGAAGTGATAATTATTTGAAAAAAAGAAAGAAAATAACTACAAAAAGGTAGTTACCTACTTTCAAAAAAACTGCTTCCTATTATTATAAAAAGCTCTTTTTAAATATTGATTTTTATCAAGACAGTTTGTGGTCAATAGTTTTAATCACCTTTTAAATATTAAATAATGTATGGATAGATATGTGAAAACCCCAAATCAAAAATGAATTGGGGTTATTATAATTACTTATTTGTATTCGCAAATTATGAAAAATCAAATAATACTATCGATTTGATGTGAATATAATGATTGAATATATTCCTTTGGTTCATGGGAAAACCCTAAAAAACAATGAATTCATCAACAATATCAAAAATTTCTTCGTTATGACTTATGATAATAATAATTGAATTATCTTTTCTTTTGATTAATTCCTTTTTTAACACTTCAATACTAGCTGTATCTAGAGCAGATACAGGTTCATCAAGGATTAAAAGCGATGCATTTTTTAATAATCCTCGAACAATTGATACTTTTTGTTTCTCTCCACCTGATAGCGAAAGCGACTCTTGTAAATCTATAATATTACTTAAATTAAATTCAGTACATAATTCATTCAATACTTCAAATGAATAACTATCAAGACCGCGGATTAGATTATTCTTAACTGATATTCTTTGTAATCTTGGTTCCTGCATAATTACCGATATTTGATTTTTTCTAAGCCCTATCATATCTAGTTCTGATAAGGAATAATTATTATACTTAATTGAACCAGTAAAATTATAGTCAAGTCCTAACAATAAATCAATCAGCGTTGACTTACCTTCTCCGTTCTTTCCTTTCAAACAATAGATATTCCCCTTTTTAAAGTTATATTTAAAGTTTGTAAAGAGTGGTGTAGATTCTGGATATGTAAATTTTAATTCCTTAATTTCAATTGAGTTAATATTGTTAAGTAATATTGTTCCATTATCTTCACTTTTAATATCGAGAAATTCGTTTAATCGATCAAAACTAATTTTTGCATGTTGATATTCCTGCCCTAACTTTAAAAAGTATTCCGAATACACCAAACACATATTTGTGTAGAACGTAATTAAAACAAACTCACCAATCGTAATTTTTTGATTAATTATGAGTGTCCCACCAACAAGCATTGTAATAATCAATGTTAAATTCTTAGAGAATTTACCGATGTTATTTAAAGCAGCTAAAATCTTATTGAGACTTATTCCCGTTTTAAGTAGTTTTTTAAATGATATTTTCACTTTATCTCCAGAAATATCATACCAAGAATTGATTTTAGTTTCTTTAATATTTGCTATTAAATCGTTATTTTCGGAAACATATTGACTATTTAATTCACGATATTTATAACCTCTTTCATAAAACAACTTATTTAATATTAGTATTCCTGAAATATTAATCACTAATGCCCCTATAGGAATAAAGACTAAAAATAGATTAATCTTGATAATTAAAATGAATAAAATAAGAATGCTTATCACCATAATGATTGAAACAATCAAATTATTAATAACAAAACCAATTGAGATAATAATATCGTTAATTACTCGGTTGTTTAAATACGCTGGATTATACTTTTTTGTATTACTTAAAGGAATTTGTTCAAGCTTTTGATCAATATCATTTAAGAATTGAAAACTTGTTTTTGCGATGATCACTTCTGAAAAGATGTGGTGAAAATATGAACTAATCATTAATATAACAGTTAAAACTGCAATTATTACTATTGATTCAGTTGCAAATTCCATTGAATTATTTGAAGACACCTCGTCAATAAATCCACTAAAAATATATGGAATCAGTAATTCTGAAGTATAAATTATTATTAATAGAAAGTTAATTATTAAAAATATTCTTTTAAACTTCATACAGCGATTGATTATTTGAAATATCATTACCATTCTCCTCATTAAATATAATATTTGATGGTGTATTGTTTACACTATAAATTATAAGACATACAGTTATAAATTCCAGTCTATATTTTCTTGTAAATTTATGATATAATAATTACAGATAGAACCAGCAACTCATTTTGTGAGTTGCTGGTTTTTTTTATAATTTAATATTAAATTTTAAATTGAATTGAACAGTTAATTGCTACCTTCCAACCATTGTATAGTTTGTTTCTTTTTTCCTCAGTAATCATTGGTTTAAATACTAATGATTCTTTTGAAAAAGACTTCAATTGATCCATATCTTTATAAAAACCAGATGATAATCCACTAATAAATGCAGCTCCTAAAGCAGTAGTTTCACTAATGCTTTGTCTAGCAATTTCTGAATTAAGGATATCACTTTGAAATTGCATTAAGAAGTTATTCATACTAGCACCACCATCAACTTTTAATGATGTAATCTCGATATTAGATTCTCGACTCATCACTTCAATGATATCTTTAGTTTGATAAGCTAAACTCTCAAGAGTCGCTCTTGTTATATGTTCTCTTGTTGTTCCTCTTGTTAAGCCATAGATTGCACCTTTACATTCACTATCCCAGTACGGTGTACCTAACCCAGCAAAAGCAGGAACGAAATATACTCCATAATTGTCTTCGACAGATAATGCTTGTTTTTCTGATTCACTAGCTTCTTTGAAAAACTTCATTGAATCTCGAAGCCATTGGATTGCAGATCCAGCAACAAACACACTACCTTCAAGTGCGTATACAACATTACCATCTAATGAGTAAGCTATTGTTGTTAGTAATCCATTTTTAGATTGTACTAATTTTTCTCCTGTATTCATCAACATGAAACATCCTGTACCATATGTGTTTTTTATCTCACCTTTTTCAAAGCATTGCTGACCAAATAATGCTGCTTGTTGGTCACCTAAGATACCTGTTATCGGGACTTTTTTACCAAAGAATGTAAATTCAGTTGTCGTCCCAAAGTGAGCATTTGAATCAACTACTTCAGGCAGTATCGATTTATCAATCCCTAAAATATCTAATATTTCTTGATCCCACTCAAGAGTATTGATATTAAACATTAAAGTCCTTGATGCATTTGTGACATCTGTTTTATGTACTTTTTCACCTGTTAGTTTATATAATAACCAGGTATCCACTGTCCCAAACATTAGATTGCCTTCATCCATCAGTTGTTTTGCACCTTCAATATTATCTAATACCCATTTAATTTTTGATGCTGAAAAATAAGGATCGATAAGCAATCCCGTTTTTTCTTTAAAAAGTTCACTATAGCCTTGTTCTTTTAACTCATCACAAATTGAGTTACTCTGTTTTGATTGCCACACAATTGCTTTATATATTGGATTCCCTGTTCGACGATCCCAAAGAATTGTTGTTTCTCTTTGATTAGTTATTCCGATATTTTCAATCTCATCAGCAAGAATCCCAGCTTCAAACATACATGATGCCATACTTGTTAAAACAGTAGTCCAGATTTCAGATGCTTTTTGTTCCACAAAATCTTCTTCGATATAAATCATATCAATTTTCTTTGATGCTTGATAAACTATCTTGCCTTTATTATCAAAAATAATAGCTCGTGATGAAGATGTTCCTTGGTCAATTGCTAATACATATTTTTTCATAAAATACTCCTTTATATTTTTTTCAAGTGTAATTGTTTTGATTTTAAACTTTATTAAGGTATAATCAAACAAAACAGACATACGAAATGAGGGTTTTACATGATTTTCGAAGGACAACAACGACTACCTGCCTTATTTAACTTTAATATGATCAAAGCATTCTTAAAAACTGATATCAAATATTGTATTTTAGTTGATTTTCAGTTAGCAGAAATAGGTTCCATTATTAGTGACTTAAAAAGTCATAATCGTAAAGTATTAGTCCATATTGATATGATAAAAGGCCTTTCTGCAGATGAATATGGGGCAATTCATTTGATTCAAAACCATCGAGTTGATGGAATTATTTCAATAAAACCAAAAGTAATCGCCATCTGCAAAAAAAGAAATGTGATTGGAATGCAAAGAGTATTTCTTAAAGATTCTATCTCATTAAGTAGAAGCATCCAAATACTTAGTAAATCAAAACCTGATTGTTTAGAAATTCTCCCAGCTCTTAGTACTGGGGTTATTCAGTACATTAAAGATAAATTACAGTGTGATGTGTTTTGTGGTGGTTTAATCTCCTCAGAAACGCAAGTACAAGACTGTTTGTCAGCTGGAGCATCTGGAATTACAGTAAGTAAACAAACTCTATGGAAACAACCTTAGACAAACATTAAATGTTTGTCTTTTTTTTACATTGATCTTGATGAAACAATATCAATTCCAGTATCACAAACATTTTTAATTATAATATCACCCATTTTTATTGGGGAAGTGACTTTAATATGATTTAATTCCTTCATAACGTTAAATATTAATCCTTTTGGGATTTCACCATTTGTTTTGACTGGTAATCGATGATGAATTCCGCCATCAATTATTACTGTTGAAGTAATAATTCTTGTTGGCTTTGTTAATTCTTTTTTTCCGTATGCTTCTCCTCTTTTACATTGATTCCCTGTTACTGAATAACCGTTATCAATATCTACTTCAATATGGCATCCAACTGGACAAGCAATACATATCATTTGTTTTTTCATAAAACTTCCTCCACTGATATTGATATCGAATCTTTTATTGAAGCAAAATCTTTTACATTTAATTTAATTTTCTCCATCTCAGCTGGAACTAAATGTTTTGTCTTAATAGTTTTGATAATTATATTATTACTTTTAACAACAAAAGCAACATTTTTATATTCTTTTTTTACACGTAAAAAGAACTCGATGTTCTCTTCAACGTTTTCAAGAGTAACATGTTGCGGAACAATATAGTTTACGCCTTCACATGCAATCATTTGGATAGATTTTTTTGATGTAACAAGTTTATTATCTAAATATTTAATAACTGCTTGTCCTGCTTTTTTGCTTTCTTCGGTAACAAAGTCAACTAGGTCATGAACGTGTAAAACATTACCACATGCAAAGATTCCTTCTATGTTTGTTTCGTATGATTCTGAAACAATCGGTCCTTTTGTTTTTGGATCAAGGATAATACCGGCCGCTTCACTAAGTCCATTTTCTGGGATTAATCCGACAGATAATAATAAAGCATCTACTTCAAATTCAATTTCAGTACCATCTATTGGGACAAAGTTATCTACTTTTTGAATCACTATTTTTTCGATTCGACTTTCACCAATAATTTTTGTGAC
>JASFZA010000030.1:0-6505 GCA_045046715.1 Candidatus Izemoplasma sp. | reverse complement strand
TTACTATGGTGAATGTGGTGGCTGCCAAATTCAACATATTATATATAAAGAACAACTAAGATTAAAAGTAGAAATGCTTAAACAATCTATTTTAAGATATACAAGTTATGATTTGAAAGATATTAAATTTCACGATATGATCGGTATGGAAAAACCGATGAATTATCGTAATAAATCGCAAATGCCTGTTAGAAATACAGAAGAGGGAATGATTTCTGGATTGTATAAAAAAGGATCTAATGAATTAGTATCTATTGACAACTGTCCAATCCAAAATGAAGCAATTAATCGTGTAAACAAAGCGGTTGTTAAGATTATGGATAAATACGAAATATTTGCATTTGATCCATCTACAATGCGTGGTATGTTACGCTATATTGTTACTAGAGTTAGTGAATATTCTGGTGAAATTCAAGTAACTTTAGTTGTAACTATTTATAACAGAGCACTTCAACCTGCTGCCAAAGAAATATTAGAGTTATCTGACGTTGTAAGTGTTGCTATTTCAAAAAATAGAGATGCCAAAAACGTTGAGATATTTGGTGAAGAAGTTGAAGTATTAGAGGGTAAAAATACTATTACTGAAGGTATTGGTAATATTCGATATGACATTACACCAAAAGCTTTTTATCAATTAAATCCAAAACAAGCTGAAAAATTATATCAAGAAGTTGAAAAACACTTAGACTTTAAAACTGACAAAGTTATAATCGATGCTTATAGTGGTTCAGGAGCAGTTAGTATGTTCCTTGCAAATAAGGTAGAAAAAGTTTTAGGAATTGATATGAGCAAAGAATCTATCTATAGTGCACTGCATAATGCAAAAGTAAACAAGTTTACTAATACACAATTTGAAATTGGCCAAGTAAATGAAGTGCTTTCAAAGTATATGGATAAAAAGTTCAATCCAGATGTTATTATATTTGATCCACCTAGAAGTGGAATTGATTATAATACGATTGACATGTTGCTAAGTAAGACAGTTAAGAAAATCATCTATATTTCTTGTAATCCTAGTACTTTAGCCAAAAACATAAATTCATTATCAAAAAAATATGTTGTAGATTCAATTACACCACTAGACATGTTCCCACATACATCACACATAGAAAGCATTACAGTTTTAAGATTAAGATAGTTACTAAAGGATAAACTCAGAGCTTATTAAAAGTTTTGAGTTTTTTTTGTTAAATTTTTTTACTATATTTTAAACATTCTATTTTTCCACAAAAGTGGGGTTATGCTTTTCACTGTTTGATGCAAATAAGTTATCCACACAGTTATCCACAAATTGTAAGCAGTTGACGTAACGAATTAAGATGGTTATCCACAATCGATTATTTAGAGTCGAAATATTGGTTTGACAATGTGGATAAAAACGATTATAATGAGTATACATTCAGTGAGTGGGTGATTATTTGAATCAACGACAACTATCAAAAGCCTTTACAAGACAGCTTATACTAGACAAAACAGCTTTGTTATTAGAACAACAAGGTTTTTTCTTCGTGTCTACTAAGCAAATAGCGGATAAATGTGGAATTTCACAAGGAACAATCTTTCTCCATTTTCAAACGAAAGATAACTTACTAAACTCAATCATATTGAATAAGGTAGTATTAATTGAGGCTGATTTGAAACAATTATGTCATCCTGACGATTCTAAAGAAGTTTTCTTTAAGAATTATATGGATGTTATGATTAAACATGAAGATATTTTAAGTAGACTATATAAAGACTTACCGTATCTCTCAGAACAGCTTAGTAAAAACATTACTGGGTTAGAAGCAACTATTAAAAAAATGTTCTTTGATAATATTAGAAATCATAATAAATTAAATTTAAGTATCGTTGATTTGTTTATCCATATTGATGCAATATTATCGCAAATATATAAGAACCTAATAGAAAAAGAAACTTATTCAGAACATAATAGTATTTTAAAACAACGAAGAGGTAAAACAATAAAACTACATAGAGCTTTATTTGGCTAGTCGATAGTCATTTAATCTATGTAGTTTTTTGTATAAGGAGGTATTTTATGTTTAGCTTTAAGAAATTGGAAGTTAGCGATTTTTCTTTACTATTGAAGTGGCTAAATTCAAAACACGTTAAAGAATATTGGGATACTGAAGTTTACTATAATGATAAAGCTATTTACGATAAGTATTATCCGAGAATTATTAAACAAAAAATAGATATGTTTATTATCTTTCACTTGAATACACCAATTGGATATATTCAAACATATAATGAAGATAATATTGCTAAATACAAATTAACAGAAAAAGCATATGGAATTGATCTATACATTGGGAATACTAATTTTTTACATAAAGGATATGGAAAAGCGATAATTATTGAATTTGTTGAAAAATATATCTTTTCTAATAAATCATTAAACTATTGTGTAATTGATCCAGAGCTTAGCAATGTTATTGCTCAAAAAGCCTACTATAAAGCTGGATTTAGACATGTTAACACAGTCTATAGTGATGTTGAATCTAAAAATCAGTATTTAATGGTTCTCACAAGAGACTCGATTAATTTGAATTTTAAATAGATTATGCTATAATAATTAAGATTTAAAAGGAAGTGATTAATGTGAAAACAATAAAAAAGCTATTTTTCGGCACTTACGTAAGAGGATTTGTAGTTTCTTACTTGTTATTTGTCCTTGGTGGAGCTACATTATTGAAATTACCAATTTCAATTCAAGAAGGCCAAAGTATATCATGGATTGATGCTATATTTGTATCTGTTAGTGGTATGAGTACAACAGGATTAACAACTGTTGTCGTAAAAGATATTTTCACAACATTTGGACAAACTGTCTTGGCATTCATTTTACAGTTTGGTGGAATTGGATTAATTATGTTTGTTGCATTGTTCTGGTTAGTTATTCGGAAGAAGATTAACTTTAGAGAACGTACAATGATTATGACTGATCAAAATCAACTTGGACGTAGTGGAATTGTTAAGTTTGTTAGAAATGTACTGATAATGATCGTTATTATTGAAACGATTGGTATTTTTACAATGGGGACATATTTATACTTTGCGGGATATTATGAACTTACGACAGCTTATTTCCAGGCATTCTTCTTAACTATCTCAATGTTTACTAATGCAGGATTTGATATTAGTCCTGGTGGAGATTCCTTAATGATGTATAATGATGACTACTTTATGCAGACACTGGCAATGGTATTGATGTTTTTAGGTGCTGTTGGGTTCTGGCCACTTTCAGAACTTAAAGAATGGATCACTGCTAAAAAACGAAGAGAAAAATTTGAGTTTAGTATGTTTACTAAAATCTTAGTATATATGCATGTTGGAATTTGGATGATTAGTGCTTTAATGTTCTTTGGATTTGAGTATAATCATTTTCTTGAGGGTAAAGGATTTGCTGATGGAGTATTTTATAGTTTGTTTATGACATTAACTACTCGTAACGCTGGTTTTGCTACATTAAGTGTGGGCGACTTAACTGATACTACACAAGTATTCTTTGGAATACTAATGTTTATTGGTTCAAGCCCTAATAGTGCCGGTGGTGGGATTAGAACTACTACATTATTACTTACAATACTTGGAATTCTTGCCTTTGCTAGAGGGCGAGATCAAGTAGTTATTTATCACAAATCAATCAAAATGGATACTGTTTATAAATCATTAATGGTTATTATTGGTGCAGCTAGTTTAATTATCTTTGATTTATTAATTTTAAGTTATTCAGATCCAGATCTTAGTTTACAAGAAATCCTCTTTGAAGTTGCAAGTGCATTTGGGACTACCGGGTTATCACTTGGTATCACCGCTTCATTATCAACCGTTGGTAAACTTGTACTAATAATGACAATGTTCTTTGGACGTATCGGAATTCTTGCTGTCTTATTAATGTTTAGAGGCAAAAGACGACCGAGTAATATTAAATATCCAGAAATTGATATAATTGTAGGGTAGAGGCTGATGAATCAGCCTCTTTTTTTATAAAAAAAATAGACCAAAGGTCTATTTTGTTGAGTCTCTTTCAATTAAGTGGACAGGGACTAATGTATGCATTTGGTTTAATTCCTTTTTTTCAATTAATGAAATTAACGAGTCAATTGCTAGATTTCCAATATCATGAATTGGTTGAGCTATTGTTGTTAGACTAGGATTTAGTAATGCACATAACTCGATATTATCAAATCCAATAACTTGAACATCTTCAGGAATCCTTTTGCCAAGACGAGTTAAAACTTTATTTACGTTAATTGCAATGATATCACTACTACAAAATATTCCATCTACATCGATATGCGTTTTAATAAAAGCTTCAATATCTTTTAAATCAGGATTTTTGAAATCGAGATCAAATGATTCAACAAAGATATTGTTATCTTTCATAACATCATAGAATCCTTTAGAACGGTCGATGACAGTCATTAATACACTGGGTCCTCTAAAATGAATAATTTTAGTTGCACCAGCACTTACTAACTTTTGTGCAGCTAGTCTTCCACCTAACACATTATCACTAGTAATTGATGGTACATCATTACTAAAGATATGATCTATTGTAATTAATGGTGTTTTAAGTTTTAAGTATTCTTGAGCGCTATTAGTATTAACAACTAAGATAATACCGTCAATATTATATTGGGTAAAAATATTTAAATATTTTTTCTCAATTTCAATATCGTCGCGAGAATTAAAAATCATTAGTTTATAACCGCGAGCATTTGAAGCTTCTTCAATTGCTTCAATAAGTTCAGCAAAAAAGTAAGTTGAAATATGTGGAACAATAAGACCGATTATATTTGATTTTTTTAAAAAAAGGCTGCGGGCTAGTTCATTAGGAATATATCCTAAGTCATCAATAACGTTTTTTACCATTTTTTTTGTTTCAATATTAACATATCCTGTATTATTAATAACCCTTGAAACAGTCGCAACACTAACGTTTGCTTTTTTCGCTACATCTTTAATTGTTGGCATAAAATCGACTCCTATCTACTATCATTATATATTACATATATCCTTTTGTAAATCTTTAATAGATGCTATAATGCAAAATATAGGAGGTGTTTATATGAGTGAATTAACAAAAAAAGAATTACGTAATCTCTTTATTTACCAAGTATTTGTTAGAAACCATACTAGTGATGGAACATTTAAAGCTTTGATAAATGATTTAGATCGAATTAAAGCACTTAATGTTGACGTTATATACTTATTGCCAATCCACCCGATCGGTGAGTTAAACCGTAAAGGAAGTTTAGGTAGTCCTTACTCAATCAAAGATTTTAGAAAAGTAAACTCTGAATTAGGAACGCTTGAAGACTACAAGTTATTAATCAAAGAAATCCATGATCGTAATATGCTAATTATGATGGATATTGTATTTAACCATACATCATATGATTCAATACTCCTTAAAGAGCACCCCGAGTATTTTTACAAAGTTGATGGCGAGTTTAAAAATCGAGTTGGTGATTGGTGGGATATAACCGATTTTGATTATTCACATAGTGCTGACTTGTCAACTGAACTAATCAATACACTAAAATATTGGACAAAACTTGGTGTTGATAGTTATCGGTTTGATGTCGCTAGTTTATTGCCAATGGAGTTTTTACGAAAAGCCAAAGAAGAAGTATTAAAATTAAATCCAAATACAATCTTCTTAAGTGAATCAGTTCATGGTTCATTTATAAGATATATTAGAAAAATGGGATTTAAAGCATTAAGCGAAAGTGAGATATTCCAAGTGTTTGATATTGCTTATGATTATGATACCCATCCTTCCTTTGAAAGTTATTTAAAAGGTGATGGAACATTAAAAAGATATTTAGAGGAACTAATTAGACAAGAGGAAGTATACCCAGATAACTATATAAAAATGCGAAATTTAGAAAATCATGACTTTGGACGAATCGCAAACTTCTTAAATAGTGATAAAACATTAATCAACAACTGGACTTCATGTATGTTTTTCCAAAAAGGATCAACAATGATCTACGCAGCTCAAGAATTTAGTGAAGTTACTCATCAAACATTGTTTGATAAAGATCCATTCAAGTGGACAGGTAAAGATATATCACCACTAGTAACTAAACTAGCATTAATCACCAAAACTAAAATATTTAGTTTTGGTACTTATGAAATAACAGTAAAAAATAAAGATATATTCTACGCCTCATATAGCTATGAAGGTGAAATTGTAGTTGGTATTTTTAATCTAAGCAAATGTACCGGAAAAGTTCACGTCGACTTACCTGAGGGTCAATACTTAAACTTAATTGATGATAAATATTATGCAGTAATTGGTTCAATGTTAAAACTATCGTCAAAACCTTTAATCCTTAAAATTAAATAGTTTAAAAATATTATACGAAACCATTATTTGGTTTCGTTTTTATGATATAATATTGTTAGGTGATTATTATGAAAAAGACAGTAACAGTAATTGGCGCTGGACTTGCTGGAAGTGAAGCGAGTTATCAACTAGCCAAAAGAG
>JASFZA010000029.1:0-23562 GCA_045046715.1 Candidatus Izemoplasma sp. | reverse complement strand
CTAATGTCTAATTCACCTTTGATGTATCGTTGATAGTGCCTTTGAGACATTATGTCACTGCAAAAGTCGGCTCTTGAAATATTTTTGGATTTTCTTAGTTCTTCTAGAAAAACTGCAATATTTTGGTCTTTACTTGAATTCATATTATTCACCGTTGATTAATTTAATCAACTTGCTCCTTTATAATACTTCTATTCATTAACGTTTTCTACCTAATCCAATTCGATCATTTAGCTTCATTATTTTTTTATATGCAACTTGATTAGCGCGATCGCGCCCTTTATCTAAAATATCGTCAAGTTCTTTAGAATTGATTAGTTCATTGTATCTTTTTTGAATAGGTTTAAGTTCTTGATAAACAACTTCGCCTAAATCTTGTTTAAATTCTTTATAACCTTTATTTAAATATAACTTTTCGATTTCATCAAAAGTTATATTTTTTATTGTTGAATAAATTGTCATTAAGTTAGATATTCCTGGTCTATTTAGAGGATCATACGCAATTGTTCCTAATGAATCTGTCATTGCTGAATTAATTCTTTTTTTAATAATCGCTTCTGGATCTAACAATTCAATTCTTGATTTAACATTTTCATCACTTTTACTCATTTTTAAAGTTGGATTATTAAGACTCATAATCTTCGCTCCAATTTCTGCTATTAGTGGTTCTGGAACGGTGAAGATATCATTATACTTGTTATTCATTCTTACTGCGATATCTCTTGTTAGTTCTAAATGCTGTTTTTGATCATGTCCAACCGGAACATATTCAGCATCGTAAAGTAATATATCACCAGCCATTAATGTTGGATAAGTTAAAAGGCCAACAGTAACACCTGTTTCTTGTTTTCTTGATTTATCTTTATACTGCGTCATTCTTTCAAGTTCACCAATGTAACTATTACATTGAAGTAAATAAGCCATTTGTGAATGGGCTGGGACTTCTGACTGAATGAATAAATTCACTCGCGCTGGGTCAAGACCACATGCGATGTATAAAGCAGCAAGCTCCTTAATCATTTTTCTTAAAGTTTGTTTTTCTTTTGGGACTGTTATTGCGTGTAAATCTGCAATAAAGATAAAGAACTCATAGTCCGGCATTTCATCTTGTAATCTAACAAAATTTTTAACACTTCCTAAGTACGTTCCAATGTTTAATGATCCAGTTGGCTGGATCCCTGATAATATTCTTTTCATAATTAAATCCTCCTATAAAAAAATCGTCCTTAAAATTAATTAAGGACGAATAGTATCCGCGGTACCACCTATGTTCTAGATTACTCTAGCACTCTGACTTTTAACGCAAGTTTTACGGGTATGATTAATACCACTCATAGATCCATTCATATATCGATTAATGTTTAGCTCACACTATTCTAAACTCGCTTTAATTAACTAAAATATATTACTATTTCTAATCATTGTTTTATAAATAAATAATACAATATTTATTCTTTTAATGCAACCTCTAATTCATCAAGTAATGTATTTAAGCGATTAACAACTGCTTTAAATGTATCCTTTGTTGTTAAATCAATACCAGCTTCTTTAACTAAAGAAACCGGGAAATCACTATCACCAGATTTTAGTAATCCAATATGTTTTTTTATGTTTGAGGGATCTTCTTTAACCATTTCATATAG
Organism: Candidatus Izemoplasma sp.; assembly: GCA_045046715.1. Taxonomy (GTDB): domain Bacteria; phylum Bacillota_I; class Bacilli_A; order Izemoplasmatales; family Izemoplasmataceae; genus JASFZA01. Next base: position 21,919 of record JASFZA010000029.1, on the reverse strand, counting down.
TTTTAAAGATGCTGCAAAACTTGTTGCGTATTGATAAACGTAAAACGGTGTACCAAATAAGTGCGGGATATATGCCCAAACAAATTGTTTTCCATTTTCTAATGAAATATCAATGTCATAAAACTCTTTATATAAATCGACCATTATTTGTGATAGTGCTTCATGTGTAATTGGCACCCCTGCTTCAGCAAGCTTATGAGCTTCAAGTTCATAAGAAGCAAATAAAGTTTGACGATAGAATGTTCCTGCAATATCATCAATTGATTGTTGAAGTAACATTATTTTGTCTTCTTTAGTTGCTTTAGCGTTTTTAATGAAGTAATCAAGTAAGTTATGTTCATTAAAAGTAGAAGCTATTTCAGCAACAAAAATTGTATAATTTTGTGTTGCAACAGGTTGTGCTTCGGCTGCGAATAAAGAATGCATTGAATGTCCAGCTTCATGTGCAGTTGTAAAGACACTATTCAAAGTATCATCGTAGTTTAATAAGATAAACGGATGTTCATCAAGTGCACCCCATGAGTATGCACCTGTTTGTTTACCCTTAGTTTCATAAACATCAACATATCCTTCAGCTAATGCGCTATGCGCTTTAGCAACAAAGTCTTCACCGTATTGTTCAATTGATTTAAAAAACAGATTACGACCTTCTTCATATGTAAATTTAGAAGTACTTTCAGCAAGACTCATAAAACGATCATAAGTATGATGTTGCTTTAAACCTAAGTATTCTTTTCTCATTTTGTAATATCTTTTTAATGGCGCAGTATTTTCTTTTGCGACATTAACAAGGTTATAGTAAACATCAAGGGGAATATTGTTTCCAAACAGGTATGATTCTAAGCTTGAACTGTATTTACGACCTTTCATCTTAGCGATGTCAGCTTGTAAGACAGTGTTGTAAATTTGAGCGTAAGTATTTTTATGCTCATCGTAACCACTGAAAATAGTTTCAAAGATGAGCTTTCGGTCAGCTGGATTTGCTGAATCAGCTAAATAACTACGATAGTTACCACTAGTTAGTGTTACTTTCTCTCCTGTTGATAACGTTACTTCTTTATCGATTTTATCAGAAATACTTAAAGCACTATAGATATTATGGCCTTGATCTGAAAGTGTCGCATAGTTAGCAAGTAACGATTCACTTATCGGGTCAAGAATATGTTCTTGATTTCTAAATAATTTCTCTACACTGAATTTATATTCAGTTAATAGGTCACTCTTTTTAATAAAGCTATCAACTTTTTCTTTTCCTAAAGCAAGCAACTCAGGACTTTCAAATGAAGTTGCTTTTTGAAGGTCAGCATGTAAGAATCCCATTTGTTGAACACGAGCACCGTTTTCTGTATTTTTACGATCTAAATCATATGTAAGGGCAGCATATTGGTAAATTTTTAAGAATTTAACAGCTAAATCCTTTTGCATTTGGTAATAACTTAAAAATACTTCATAATCACCGAGTTTGCCCGAAAAATCACCAATTTTACTGATTATGCTTTTTACTGAATCGTATTCTTTTTCCCAGTCTTTAGCGGTTTTATATAGTCTATCTAATTTCCATTTCATCGTTAATCACTCCTTTAAATGTATATATTATACCATAACAGATTGTAGAAAAAAAGAAAACGCTTTTAATATGAAATAAAGCTTGCAACTTTTAAGATAATTAGTATATAATGAAGGTGAAACAGAGTTACATTATAAAAATTATAAACAAAGAGGTGATAATGATGATTCAAATTTATACTACACCAAGTTGTTCTTCTTGCCGAAAAGCGAAAAAATGGTTTGATGATCATCGTATTGAATATCGCGAAAAAAATATATTTAATATTAAACTTACAAGAGACGACATATTATTGATGCTTAAAAATACTGAAGGTGGTTTTGATGATATTATCTCAACTAGATCGAAAGTATTTCAAGAAAGAAACTTAAACATTGAAGAGATGGGTATGAATGAGTTAACTAATTTCATTATCCAAAATCCTAGTGTATTAAGAAGACCAATAATTATTGAAGATCATAAAATGCAAGTTGGTTATAACGATGATGAGATAAGAACGTTTATTCCAAAACGTCTCCGTGAAATTATTATGTGTACTACGTGTGATCGTGGCGAAGAGTGTGTTTATAACAACGCACTTAATATCTATTTTAGTGAATTAGAAGCAGCAGAACAAAAACGTACAGCGTAATTATATGAGACACTTACTAAGGTAAGTGTCTTTTTGTTTTTTATTAAAAAAAAGAAAACGCTTTTACAAATCTCATATCTGTTGTATTTTCAATTTAAAACAATTATAATATAGTTGATAAATAATAAAAAAAAATATTAGGAGGAAACAAAAATGGCTATTAAAGTTGCTATTAACGGGTTCGGACGTATTGGTCGTCTTGCATTTAGAATTATGAATGAAAACCCAGATTTTGAAATCGTTGCATTAAACGATTTAACAGATGCTGAAACATTAGGTTACTTACTTAAATATGATACGGCTCAAGGGCGTTATAAATCAGATGAAATTACTGTTGAAGGTGATTCAATCATCGTTGCTGGTAAAAAAGTTAAGGTTTATGCTCAAAGAGATCCAGAAGATTTACCTTGGGGTGAACTTGGAGTTGAAGTTGTACTTGAATGTACAGGATTCTTCACTACAAAAGAATTAGCTGAGAAACATATTAAAGCTGGAGCTAAAAAAGTTGTAATTAGTGCTCCTGCAAAAGGTGATTTAAAAACTGTTGTTTTCAACGTAAATCACGAAATCTTAGATGGAACTGAAACTGTAGTAAGTGGTGCTTCATGTACGACTAACTGTTTAGCTCCAATTGCTCAAGTATTAGATGAAAATTTTGGAATTGTTAAAGGATTTATGACTACTGTTCATGCTTATACAAATGACCAAAATACATTAGATGCTCCTCACGGTAAAGGGATCAACGCTCGTCGTGGTCGTGCTGCAGCTGGAAACATCGTTCCTACTTCTACAGGTGCTGCTGCAGCTGTTGGATTAGTTTTACCTAGCTTAGCTGGTAAATTAGACGGAATCGCATTACGTGTACCTGTATTAACAGGTAGTTGTGTTGATTTAGTTGTTGAACTTGAAAAAACTGTAACAGTTGAAGAAATTAATGCTGCTGTTAAAGCTAAAGCTTCTGAATCTTTAGGTTATACTGAAGATCCAATCGTTTCAAGTGATACTATTGGTATTTCTTACGGAACATTATTCGATGCACAAATGACTAGAGTAATGACTGTTGATGGAAAACAAATGGTTAAAGTATTAACTTGGTATGATAACGAAATGAGTTATACTGCTCAAATGGTTAGAACTATTGCTTTCTTAGCACAAGGGTTAAAAGGATAAATTTTAAAAAGCTCACAATGTGAGCTTTTTTTTTAATGAACTTTATGACAAAAACAGAATATTTGTTTATATAATTAGCAAATTCCTTTTATCTGATAAAGAAATTTGCTACAATAGGTTTATGAAAGGAATGATACTATGTCGAAACAAACAAAGAAAATTGTATTAGCTGTTATTAGCTTTTTAATACCAATTGTTGGAATTGTTTTGTTCTTCATTTACAAACCTAAAAAAGATGCACAATTATTTGGTATTTTAGGACTTTTAGGATTTGTATTTGGTGGGATTTTGTTTTTCTAAATAAACTAAAAAATATTAAAGCCATTAATGGCTTTTTTATTTGGTGATTTTACTAATATTTACATATTGATATATGATATAATACAGGTAATAATATAACGAGGTAGCGCATAAGAGGTGAACAACATGATTGAATGTAATGTAAATAATATTTCTAAATCTTTTGGAGCAGATTTAATCTTTGAAAACATTTCTTTTGATATAAAGACAAATGAAAGAATTGGATTAATTGGACCGAATGGTTGTGGTAAAACAACTGTGATGAGAATAATTATGGGTGACGAATATGCATCTGTTGGGAATATCACTTTTCGCAAAGGATCAAAAGTAGGGTATTTAGATCAAATACCAGTTTTTGATGATAAGATTAAAGTAATAGATATTTTAAATAACGCATTCGAAAATGTGTTTTTAATGAAAGATTTAATTGATAAGTGTTTGTTGTCATTTAACAATCTTACTGGAGAAAAACTTGAAAAAGCGATGGATAAATATAGTGGGTTAATACACGATTACGAATTGCTTGACGGGTATAATGTTGAAACTAATATAAATAAGGTATGTACCGGACTCAAAATAAATGATTACCTCCAACAAATGACGTTTAACTTGCTAAGTGGTGGCGAAAAAACACGAGTTATGTTAGGTAAAATATTGCTAGAACAACCGTCAATCTTAATGTTAGATGAACCATCAAATCATCTTGATTTAGAATCAATAGAATGGCTTGAAAGCTATTTAAGAGAGTACAAAGGTGCAGTATTAATAATATCTCATGACCGTTATTTTCTTGATAATGTTTGTAAGAAGTTAATTGAATTATCAGCAGATAAAGCCCATGTCTTTCATGGGAATTATAGTTATTACGTAATTGAGAAAGAACGCCGATTTTTACTAGAAATGAAAGTGTATTTAGCTCAAGAAAAAAAGATAAAACGTATGGAAAATCAAATCCAAAAGTACCGAATTTGGGGTAGAATGCGTGATAGTGATAAGATGTTCAAAAGAGCTAAAGAACTTGAAAAAAGATTAGAGAAAATTTCTAAACTTAAAAAGCCTAAATATGAAAATACTAAAATAAAGTTTGGTAATAATGACGGGTCTAGAAGCGGAAAAAGAGTTTTAGAAGCAATTGGAATCAACAAAAGCTTTGGTGACCTTGAAGTATTAAAAAACGCTGACATTGAAATGATATTTAAAGATCGACTAGCAATCCTTGGGAGTAATGGTAGTGGTAAATCAACGCTTATTAAATTACTACTTGATGATGCTAATCTTAAGTATCCAACCTATAAATGGGGTAGTAAGCTAAATATTGGATATTTAGCTCAAGATGTTCAGTTTGATAACGATTCATTAACAGTTCTTGACTACTTTATGAACGAGCATATTATATCGCAAGGTCAAGCAAGAAGTGAACTAGCTAAAGCGTTATTCATTCGTGATGACGTTTTAAAGTTAATTAAAAATCTCTCAGGTGGGGAAAAGAGCAAACTTAAACTATGCTCACTAACTTATAATCAAGTAAACTTTATGGTTTTAGACGAACCGACAAATCACCTTGATATTGATTCTCGAGAGATTTTAGAAGACCTTTTACTAGAATTCCATGGAACAATATTATTTGTTTCACATGATAGATATTTTATTAAAAAGATTGCCAACCGTGTTGGTGAAATAAATAATAAAAATATCTCCTACTTTGAAGGTGACTATGAATACTACAAGTATATAAAAGGTAAAATAAAGGAAGAAGTAATTGTTAAGAAGAAAGTTAAACCAATCAAAGTGAAAAACGTTGTAGTTAATTATGATTCTCTGTATAAAGAAATAGAGATACTAGAAGAAAAAATTGCAATTATTGATCAAGAAATGGTTGAATATGCATTTGATGCAAGTAAGCTAAATGTGCTTTATTTAAGTAAATCTGAAATTGAAAATAAATTAGAAATTCTATATTCAAAAATAGATGATTAATATGGTATAATTAATCAAAGAGGTGATTGAGATGAAAAATATTTTTAAGGCAAATCGTAAGAAATTAATAGAAAGATTAGAACAAAACTCAGTTTTAGTTCTTTATTCTGGTGAGGCCCCTCACAAAACTCTCGATCAACACTACAAATACACACCAAATAGAAGTTTTTACTATTTAACAGGATTAAGTATCCCTAATGTTAAATTAGTATTAATCAAAGGTGAAGAAAAAGTATTTGAATATCTGTTTATCGAGGAAACTACTAAGTATATGCGCCAATGGATTGGCGAGGGTATAACAAAACTTAAAGCTTCATCAATGACAGGAATTGACATTTCAAAGGTATTATATTTAGATTCATTTGAAAAAACTTTTACTAGTCTTATGACTTATGGTAGAGGTTTAGGGATTAAACCACCCAAAAATTTATATTTAGATTTGTATCGTGTTACTCCAACAACGATACCTGTAGCTTTAACTTATTCAAAATTTATAACAGATAGTTTTAAAGAATTAAATATCTTAAATGCTAATGAGCATTTATCATATTTAAGAATGTTTAAATCTGATTATGAAATAGAATTATTAGAAAAAGCGATTTATATGACAAATCAAGGTATTCAAGTACTGATGAAAAATATGAAGAAACGTAAAAATGAATTCCAACTTGAAGCTGATTTCTTACATGAAATCACTTTAGAAGGTAGTGGCGGATGTGCATTTGACACAATTGCTGCAAGTGGAGAAAATGCAACAGTATTACATTACGTTGATAACAACTCAATACTTAAAGAAGACGACTTAATCTTGTTTGACCTAGGTGCACTTCATAACAATTATGGAGCAGATATTTCAAGAACATTACCATTGTCAGGAATATTCAGTGATCGTCAACAAGATATATATGAAATAGTATTAAAAGCAAACAAAGATACAATTGAATTTGTTAAAGAAGGTGTTACTTGGGCAGAGATTAATAAGTTTGCTAAAGACATCTTAATCAATGGTGCAAAAGAAATTGGGTTAATTATTGATGATTCTGATATTGATAAATATTACTATCACTCAATTGGCCATTTCTTAGGACTTGACATTCATGACGTTGGTCAATATGATTTACCACTTCAAGCAGGTATGGTAATTACAATTGAACCAGGTCTTTACATTAAAGAAGAGGGTATTGGAATTCGTATTGAAGATGATATCTTAATTACAAAAGATGGCCGCGTTAATCTTAGTGAAGAAATCCTTAAAGAAGTCGATGAGATTGAAGAATTTATAAAAAAAGCCTAGTGCTTTTTTTTTACGCTTTTCTCAACAAGAAAACAGATGATTATATGTTATAATAAATGTGGTGATAAATATGAGCTTTATTCAAGGAATAATAAAACAAATAGTTTTTCATAGTGATGCAAATTCTTTTAACATTTTAAAAGTAAAAATAACTGAAACTGATGAAGTTTTGGATGTTTTTATGATGGATGATTATATGACAATAACTGGTTATTTTCCGTTGCCACTTCGTGGTGAGGAAATGAAGTTTTTTGGTGTCTTTAAGGACCATCCAAAATACGGTAAGCAATACACAGTTAGAAATTTTGAAAAGTTAAGTGAAACCTCAATACCAGGATTGATTGAGTATTTATCAAGTGATTTATTTAAAGGTATTGGACTTAAAACTGCAACTAACATTGTTAATAAACTAGGTAAAGATGCAATTAAAAAGATTATTGATAATAAAGATATCTTAGATACTGTACCTAAACTAAGTGATAAGTACAAAGATTCAATATACAATTCTTTAGTTGATAATAAAGCGAGTGAAAATATACTAATTAAATTATACTCGTACGGTTTGACACCAAAAATGGCAATGAAGATATATAAAAACTACAAGAACGAAACAATTGCGATAATTGAGAAGAATCCATATCAATTAATTTACGATGTTGATGGAATCGGATTTGAACGTGCTGATATAATTGCGAAAGCATTAGGTTTTGAAGAAGACCACCCATTACGTGTCAAAGCTATGATTGTTTATTTATATAATTTAATGGGATTAAATTATGGCCATACATTTTTATATATTGATCAACTTAAAGACTATTTACTTAAAAATATAAATAAAAAGGGTGACCTTGTTACTGGAGAGGTTATTGATAAATATTTAGAAGAGTTAATTGTTGATAAATTCTTTGTTAAAGAAGAAGATACAATAACACTTCATAGTATTGTTTCAAGCAGAATTAATGTAGCTAGTAAAATTAAAGAGTTAAATGACAGTTTCGTCGAAGATACAGACCATGATTTAGTTGATAAACATATAAATCTATTTGAAAAAATAAATAATATTGAATATACAAGACTTCAAAGAAAAGCAATCCATGATGCAATGAGTTCAAATTTAGTAATTATTACTGGGGGACCAGGTACTGGTAAAACAACTGTAATAAAGGGAATAGTTTTTGTTTATGCAAAATACCACCAAATTCCAGTTCTTTATGACAATCCTTTATTTGAAATAAAATTAATTGCACCAACAGGTCGAGCTGCGAAAAGAATGAATGAAACAACGAGTCTTCATAGTGAAACAATTCACCGTTTCTTAGGGTATAGTTATGATGGAAAGTTCATTCATAATAAAGATAACCTAGTAAACGCCGATATGATCATCATTGATGAAGCATCAATGATTGATATTTATTTAGCGTCACAGCTTTTTCAATCAATCCCTTCAGGAACAAAAGTTATTGTTGTTGGGGATGAAGATCAGCTGCCAAGTGTTGGTCCTGGTCAAGTGTTAAAAGACATGATTGATACTGATATAATTAATGTAATTAAACTTGACACAATTCACCGTCAAGCAAGTGATTCTAATATAATTAAACTCGCAACTTCGATGAATGAAGAGCTTTTGCCAAGTGATATATTAAGTGTTTATGATGATCGCTATTTTGTTAGAGAATCTTCAGTAAATTTCCAAGAAAGACTAGTAAAAATAGTTTCGTATTTAATTGAAAAAGGATATAGTTTACATGACGATATTCAGATATTAATTCCAATGTATCGTGGAGAAACTGGCATTGACCATACCAATAAAGTAATCCAAAAAGAGTTTAATCTAAACAACCAAAAATCACTTAAACATGGTGATCGAGAATTTATGATTGGTGATAAAGTATTACAGTTATCAAATCAAATTGAAGATAATGTCATGAATGGTGATCAAGGTGAGGTTATTGGGATAACTGATAGTAATAACTTAATCGTTAGTTTCTTTGGTAATGAAGTAGTATATAAACCAGGAGACCTAATTAATATTAAACATGCTTATGCAATGAGCATTCATAAATCACAAGGTAGCGAGTATAAAGTTGTTATTATGCCTGTTTTTAGAAGCTACTCGATTATGCTTAAACGGAAGTTGCTATATACTGGAATAACAAGAGCTAAAGAACTTTTAATATTAATCGGCGATGTTGATGCTTTTAAATACGGTGTTGAAAGCGTTGAACGTGACCGTCAAACAAAACTATCAGAGTATATCATTGATGAGATTATGATAAAAACACCATCAAAAAAAGCAGTTATAAATAAACTATTAATTAAAGATCGAGATATTCCATTTGAATATTTAGGTGAAGAAAATATGGAAGGGATAACACCTTACACTTTTATGACTGGAAATCAGTCATAAAAGTTGCATAAAAACATCGTTTCATATATAATATATTTATAAATCGTTGATGAAGACGAGTAAGTATTTTTAATAAAAATAGAGAGTCTATGGTTGGTGAAAATAGATAGTATTAAAATTGCTGAAGCTACTTCTAAGAGATATTAAAAATATCCGTAAACCTGCGTTAAAGGTTCGAGTGCTAGACTATCTAGAACTAAGGTGGTACCACGGAAATTACTTTCGTCCTTTATTTATTTTTAAGGACGATTTTTTTATTATTGAGGAGAATTATTATGAAAAACTTAACAACAAACGAAATTAGAAATATGTGGTTAGAATTCTTTAAAGAAAGAGGCCATAACGTTGAAGAAAGCGCATCATTAATCCCGAACAATGACCCAACTTTATTATGGATAAATGCTGGAGTTGCACCGTTAAAGTCTTATTTTGATGGGTCAAGCATTCCTTCAAATCCAAGAATTGTAAATGCCCAAAAATGTATTCGGACAAATGATATTGATAATGTTGGAGAAACATCACGTCACCAAACATTTTTTGAAATGTTAGGTAACTTCTCAATTGGTGATTATTTTAGAGATGAAATTATTCCATGGGCTTTTGAGTTATTAACAAGTGATAAATACTACGGATTCGATAAAGATTTATTATATATGACTGTTTATCATGAAGATACTGCCACTTATAAAAAATGGCTTGATATTGGAGTTGAAGAATCGCATATTATTAAATCAATTCATAACTTCTGGGAAATAGGTAGTGGACCTTGCGGTCCTGATACTGAAATTTTCTATGACCGTGGCGATAGCTACGGTGTTGAAGATATTTCTTTAATTGAACATGACATCGATAACGAAAGATATATTGAGATATGGAATATTGTATTTTCACAGTTTAATTCTGTACCAGGAACATCACGTGAAGACTACAAAGAGCTTCCTCAGCAAAATATTGATACTGGGATGGGTCTTGAACGCATGTCTTGCATCCTTCAAGGAGCAGAAACTAACTTTGAAACAGATTTGTTCTTACCAATTATTGAAGTTGTTGAAGAGTTATCAAATATTACATATAAAGGTCAAAAATCATTTAAAGTAATCGTTGATCACATAAGAACAGTAACTTTTGCAATAAGTGATGGTGCTGTCTTGTCAAATGACGGACGTGGATATGTTTTAAGAAGACTTTTAAGAAGAGCTTTAAAACATGGGAAACAACTTGGAATTAAAAAAGCTTTCTTATATAAATTAGTTGATAAAGTTGTTGAAGTTATGGAAGAATATTATCCGTACTTAAACGATCAAACTGAATTAGTTAAAAAAGTAGTTAAGATTGAAGAAGAAAAGTTTTTAGAAACTTTAACTTTAGGTGAAAAATTACTTGAAGGTATCTTAAAAAAAGAAGATAAAGGGATTATTAGTGGTGTTGATGCTTTTACAATGTATGACACATATGGTTTCCCTGTTGAATTAACTGTTGAGATGGCAGAAAACGAAGGTTTTACCGTTGATCTTGATGGATTCAATACGGAAATGGAAAAACAAAAAGAACGTGCTCGTGGAGCACGTAAAAGTATTGCTTCAATGAAAGAACAAAATGAGGAATTTTTAAAATTTAAAAAAGAAAGTTCTTTTACTGGATATGATTCCTTAAGTGAGGAAACATATGTATTAAAAAGTTTTGATGAAGGTGTTGTTTTGAAAAGCACTCCATTTTACGCTGAAAGTGGCGGACAAGTGGCAGATTTAGGTGTAATAAAGAATAATGAATTTACAGTTGATGTAATTGACGTATTAAAATTACCTAACGGACAGTTTCTACATTATCTAGCAGATAACCCATTTAAAGATGATGAAGAAGTTGTAGCTGTTGTTGATGAGGAATCACGAAACCTAACAGTTTACAATCATTCGGCAACACATATCTTATTTAAAGCTTTACGTGAAATTGTTGGGCCACATGTTTCCCAACAAGGGTCACAAGTAACTAGTGAATATTTACGTTTTGATTTTAATAACTTTCAAATGTTAACTGATGAATTACTACTTAAAGTTGAAAATAGGGTTAATGAAATTATCAAAGAAAATATTGAAGTAGATATTACTGTTAAAACAATTGATGAAGCAAAAGCGATGGGTGCAATTGCAGAGTTTGGTGAAAAATACGGTAGTGAAGTACGAGTAATTAATATGGGTTATACCGTTGATTTATGCGGTGGAACACATGTAAAAAACACCGGAGTAATTGAAAAGTTTGCAATTGCTTCAATAGAATCAAAAGGTAGTGGAGTTTATCGAATTGTTGGTCATGCTAATAAATCTGTAAATAACATTAAAAATCAATTCACAGGATTTCATAAAGAAATGGATAAACTTCTGTTAAAAGCATCTAAGATTTTAACTGAAGCAAAAGCAAAAAAAATCAAGTTAGCATTTAAGTATGTAATAAATCAAAATATTTTAGGGTCTTATCAAGATATTATTAATAAACGAATTGAATTTGAACATTTAAATACAATCGTCCGAGAGCTAGAAAAAGAATACAAAGAAAAGACCAAATCTCTAGTAATGAATGACTTAGATAGTTATCTAAGTCAAACAGTTAATAATAGATTAGTAATTAAAACAGAAAATATTGAAAAAGACTCATTAAAACCTTTAGCTGATAGATTACTTGAAAATATTGGAGAGGGATTTGTCTTTATTGCAAATATTGCAAATTCAAAAGTAACTTTTATTGTCAAAACTAATATTGATTCACTACATGCTGGTAATATCGCAAAAGCTGCCGCTATAACTACTGGTGGTAACGGTGGCGGTCGGAAAGATATGGCTCAAGCTGGTGGGAAAGATATTGCTTTAGTTGATCAAGCTATTTTAGAAGTTAAGGAACTAGTTAAATGAAAAAACTAGGTTTAGATTTAGGAGATAAAACTTTAGGTTTAGCAATTAGTGATCAACTAAACTTTTTAGCTAGAGGATTAGACACACTTAGATTTGAAAGTAGAGAATTTAATTCTCCACTTGATGAATTATTTAAGATTATTAAAAAAGAAAATATTGATACTTTAGTTCTTGGCTTTCCAAAAAATATGGATGGTAGTGTTGGTATACAAGGACAAACAGCAATTGATTTTAAAACGCTGATTAATAAACAAATTGATATAAAGATTGTTTTATGGGATGAGCGGTTAACATCAAAGATGGCATCAAATATGATGATATCACAAAATTTAAAAAGAAAGAAACGTAAACAAGATATCGATAAAATGGCAGCAGTAATAATACTGCAAGACTATTTAGATAGCTTGAGATAGGAGAAAATTATGGAAGAAAATACATTTACAGTAGTTAACGAAGAAGGTATTGAAGAAACATTTGAAGTTGTCTTAACATTCAAAAGTGACGAAAACGGAAAATCATATGTAATTTACAAATTACCAAGTGATGATTCAGAAGAAGTGTTTGCGGCTATTTATGACGAAGCAGCTAAAGATGGCGGAAAATTAGAACAAATACAAACTGATGAAGAATGGGAAATGATTGAAGAAGTTTTAGGTAGTTTCCAAGATGAAGACGAAGAATAAAAGGTGATTTTATGATAAATGAATATTTATCAAATATAAACCTTAAAGAAACTAATCCAATTTTAGTTTCTTTAAGAGAGTATGCTTTAGAATTTAACGTTCCAATTATTACAATAGAAGGTATAAACTTTCTTAATCAGATTATCGAGTTGAAAACAGTCAAAAACATCTTAGAAATCGGAACAGCTATTGGTTATAGTGCAATCAACATGGCGTTACATAGCAACTGCAAGATCACTACCATTGAGCGGGATCTTGATATTTTTAAGATTGCTGAAGTTAACATTAAAGAAGCAAATTGTCATCACCAAATTACGCAAGTATTTGGTGATGCATTGTTAATTGATGAGACAACATTAGGTGAGTTTGATTTAATATTTATTGATGCAGCAAAAGCACAAAGTATTAAGTTTTTTGAGAAGTATGAAGGTAACTTGTCTAGGAATGGAATAGTTATTACTGATAACTTACTTTTTCATGATTTAGTTGTTGCTGAAATTAAAGATAAGAATCTAAAGCAACTAGTTAGAAAAATCGATGCCTTTAATAAGTATGTTGTTAATAAAGAAGGATATAATACCTATTTATATAATATTGGTGATGGTATGAGTTTAAGTATAAGAAAGAAGTGATTTGATGAATCTTGTTGTAACATTATCTAGTTTAGATGATATTGAGATTTTAAGTAAAAGCGGAGCTGATACTTTTGTATTAGGAAATGAACTATTTGCTAACAGACTAGTAAATTCATATACTAATACTGAAATATCTGAAGCAAACGATTTAATAAAATCGTTTAATAAAAAAATATACATTAACGCTAATCTTATTGTTCACAATAATATGCTAGAAAAAATTAATGAGTATTTAATATTTATTAAAACATTAAATGTTGATGGAATAGTTTTTGGTGATATGGGAGTGTATGTTCTTGCTAAGAAATTAGAACTTGAACATTTACTAATATATAATCCAGAGACATTAAATACTAACTATTATGATCCGATATTTTGGAGTAAAAAAGGGATTAAGGGAATAACTATTTCTAAAGAACTTACATTAGAAGATATTTTAGTTATTGCTAAAGATTCTCCGATTGAAACTTCAATAATTGGCCATGGTCATTTAAATATGTTCCATTCAAGAAGACCACTTATTGAAAATTACTTTAAACATAACGATGAAGACCCAACTGAATATATTAATAATCGGAACTTAACTTTAGTTGAAGAGATTAGAAATGAAGCATATCCTGTATTCCAAGATAGTCATGGAACGCATATCTTTAGAGAAAAAGCGATGCAATCATTTAATGAGGCAAACACTTTAAAAGATAGCGTTAATGATTTTTATATTTATGGAATATTCAAAGATAGTAATTACGTTGTAGAAATAGTAAAAGTTTATCGAGAAATTTTGGATAATGATAATCAAAAATTTATCGATAAAACGTTATTAAAATTTAAAGAAAATCATGATGCTGGTTTTTTATATAAAAAAACAGTATATGATAAATATTAAGGGGGGATTAGATGGATAAACCTGAACTGTTAGCTCCGGCTGGTGACTTAGAAAAATTACAGATTGCATTAATGTATGGAGCAGATGCTGTATATATTGGTGGAAAGAAGTTTTCTTTAAGAGCTCGTGCATCTAACTTTGATATCCCTGCAATTAAGAAAGCAGTAGAATTTGCTCATAATTTAAATAAAAAAGTGTATGTAACGACAAATATAATTCCTCATAACGATAATATTGATGGATTACTAGAATACTTAAAAGAACTTGAAGAAGTAAATGTTGATGCAATTATTTGTGCATCACCTGTGATCATTGAAACAGCATTAAACGAAACAAACTTAGAAGTTCATTTATCAACACAGCTTTCATCAACAAATTACGAAACTGTTAATTTTTGGAAAGCTGAGGGTGTTACGAGAATTGTCTTAGCTCGTGAACTTGATAAAGTAGAAATTAGAGAGATAAATGAAAAAACAGATGCTGACCTTGAAGTGTTTATTCATGGTGGAATGTGTGTCTCTTATTCAGGACGTTGTACATTATCAAATAATATGACAGACAGAGATGCTAATCGTGGTGGGTGTGCCCATAGTTGTCGTTGGAATTACGACTTATTTGATGGTGAGAAAAAGCTTAATAACGATATCGCTTTTTCAATGAGCTCAAAAGATCTTCAAACAGTTAAACATATTTCTGATTTAATCGATATGGGTGTTAAATCACTTAAAATCGAAGGAAGAATGAAATCGATTCATTATATAGCAACTGTTGTTAATACATACCGTCGTTTAATCGATGATATTTGTGATGAATTTAAAGTTGACTTACCATTATACTTACTTCAAATTAAAAAGGCTGAAAACAGATTAACAAGTCATGGCTTTATGGAAGGGATGACGACAATCAATGAACAGTTATATAATATGAGAAGCGAAAATCCTACTCAGGAATTTATTGGTATCGTTCGCGATTATGATGAAGAAAACTTTATTGCAACAATTGAGCAACGAAATTATTTCTTACCTGGTGACTCTGCTGAAGTCTTCAGTCCGAGCTTTGGAACAATGAAATTTATGATCGATGAAATTAA
Source organism: Candidatus Izemoplasma sp. (assembly GCA_045046715.1). Taxonomy (GTDB): domain Bacteria; phylum Bacillota_I; class Bacilli_A; order Izemoplasmatales; family Izemoplasmataceae; genus JASFZA01. The sequence continues at coordinate 6,376 of JASFZA010000029.1, read as the reverse complement.
GGATATAGATGATAATGTTTTAGATGCAGCAAGACATCCGAAACAACTTTTAAAAGTCTTTATACCTTTTAAAGTAGTTCCGTTTGATATGATTAGAAAAGTTAAAGAATAGTCTTGTATTTTAAAGTATTTAATATATAATATTTAAGGATTAAAAAGTAATGTAATTACTTAACAGTATTTGATAAAATAAACTTAAGAGGTGATATTGATGAGCAAACCGCTATTTATAGCTGTAGCTGGTGGAAGTGCATCTGGGAAAACAACTGTCGTTGATAAAATTGTTGCTAGTTTTGATAAAAGTCACGTTATTGTAATCAAACATGATGACTACTACAAAGATCAATCAAATATGACAACAAAAGAGAGACAAGCAGTTAACTACGATCATCCGTTCTCACTCGATAATGACTTGATGTATCAACAAGTTATTGATTTAAAAAATGGGAAAAGTATTACGAAACCAACTTATGACTTTGAAAAATTTAATAGAAGAAAAGAAACTGAAATAATTCATCCTACTAAAATTGTAATTTTAGAAGGAATTCTCGTAATGGAAGACGAAAGAATCAGAGACTTATGCGATATGAAAATATTTGTTGAAGCTGATGATGATCTTCGTTTTATTAGAAGACTTAAGAGGGATATGACAGAACGTGGACGTTCACTAGATAGTGTAATTAATCAATATTTAAGCACAGTAAAACCAATGCACTTTGCATTTGTAAAACCAACAAAAAGATATGCAGACATCATAATTCCGAATGATAAGAATCATGAAGTGGCTGTTGATTTAATCATCACAAAAATAAAATCTATTATTTCAAATTAAAATATAGTATAATATTTAGGACTATGGAGGTACTAAACAATGGAAAATACATTTAAATTAACGAAACAAGGGTTAGAAAATCTAAAACTTGAATTAGAAAAACTTAAAACAGTAGATCGCCCAACAAATCTTGAATCTTTAAAAGAAGCTCGTGCTCAAGGGGATTTATCAGAGAATGCTGATTACGACTCAGCGCGTACGGAACAAGGAAATATCGAAGCGAGAATTAAGGAATTAGAAAACATTTTAAAGCATGTTGAGATTATCAAACTTGATAAATCAAGCAGAGCTAATATCGGTAAAAAAGTCGTTTTAAAAATTGGTGACAGACCAGAACAAGAATATACTATTGTCGGACCAATAGAAGCGAATCCTTTAAACAGTAAAATTTCAAATGAATCACCAATCGGACAAGCAGTAATTGGCCATAAAAAAGGTGATAAAATTGTTGTTAAATCTGAAACAGGTGTTGATATTAAAGTTACTATAGTAAATGTAAAATAAGAATGTTTTTTAACATTCTTATTTTTAATTTTTAAGGAGGTAAATTATGATAGGTATTATTGGAGCGATGGATGTTGAAATAAGAACATTACTCGATAAAATTTCTAATAAAAAGGAAGTTAAAACAAAAGTTAAAACTTTTTATACTGGATTATTAAATGATAAGGAAGTTGTTATCGTTTTAGCTGGAATTGGAAAAGTAAATGCCGCAATAACTACTTCACTATTAATCGAAAACTTCGATATTAGTCATGTTATTAATATTGGTGTTGCAGGTGGCCAAAATGGCGTAGCGCACAAAGATATTGTAATATCTAAAGAAGTGTTATACCACGATGTTGATTTAACTGTTTTTGATAGTGGTTATGTTCATGGTCAAATGTCTGGAAGTGAAGCATTGTTTACAGCAGATAAAACACTATTAAATCTTACGATAAACGCCTTATCAAAAATCAATTTACCATACCGAGTTGGAAAGATTGCATCGGGTGACCAGTTTGTTGTTAAGGTTTCTAAACTTGACCCAGTAAACAAACTATACGATGATATTTATGCTATTGAAATGGAAGCTGCAGCGATTGCACATACTTGTACATTGTACAATGTACCATTCATTATATATCGAAGTATAAGTGATTTAATTGAAGATGAAAATCAAGATCATGATTTTTATGAATTTTTAAAAGACGCTAGTTTAAATGCAACACTTGTACTAGAAGAACTAGTTAGACACTTATAATGAAACAAATATTATTAGGGAATAAGCTTGTGAGTTACCACATTGTCTATAAGAACAACAAGAATACTTACTTTAGATTCAAAAGTGATGGTTCAATCCTTATCACAGCTTCTAAAAAACAGTCAACAAAAGAAATTTTAAAATTTATGGTTAAACATCAAGAAAAAATATTTGATAAATTAAAACCGAAAAAGAATAACCGTATAATATCGATTAGATTTGAAGAATCAGTTAAAATATTTAATATTGAATATAAGGTCGTTCTTCAAGATGGTCCAGAAAATATTTTTATTAATCTTAACCGATTGGTAATTCAATCTAATAATAAGGATATTGACCACATAGATAAAATGTATAATAATTTCATAAAGAAATTATTGCTTGAAGAAGTATCATATCTTCAAAAAACATATCGCGATACAGTTGGATTTAATATTGATAATATTAAATTCAAAACACGTTATACACAATCAAGATATGGTTCGTGTAACCCGCATTTAAGGACAATCAATTTTAATTTACATCTTATCCATTTCGATAAGAAATTCTTAAAATACGTCTTCTTACATGAAATAGCACATTTGGTTCATCAAAATCATTCTCCTAAATTTTATAATTTATTAGAATCAATTTGTATCAAATATAAAATATATAAGAAAGAATTAAATATATTATTTAATTTATAGAGGTGAGATTATGTTTTTACCAATCTCAAAACAAGATTTAATCGATCGCGAGATCGAACAATTAGACTTCATATTAATAAGTGGTGATGCTTATATCGATCATCCTTCTTTTGGGATAGCTATTATTTCAAGACTTTTAGAGTCTTATGGTTATACCGTTGGGATAATTGCTCAACCTAATATTAAGAATATGGATGAATTTAGAGAACTCGGAACACCACGACTTGGATTCCTTGTTTCTAGTGGAAATATTGATTCAATGGTTAATCATTATTCTGTTTCCTTAAGAAGAAGAACTAAGGAGTTATATACTCCAGGTAGCGCAATGGGTAAAAGACCTGACCGCGCAACAATTAAATATTCTCAAATCGTTAGAAGACTATATCCAAACACACCAATTATCATTGGTGGTATTGAGGCATCGCTTCGTCGCTTAGCGCATTATGACTACTGGGATAATTCAGTAAGAAAAAGTATTTTAATCGATGCTAAAGCTGATTTACTGCTTTATGGTATGAGTGAGTTAAGTATTATTGAAGTTGCTGAGTATTTAGATAGTGGATTAGACATCAAAGACATTATCTTTATTAAAGGGACTGTTTATAAAACTAAAAATGAAGATTATATTCCTGTTGATGTTGTTACATTACCAACTTATGATGAAATATTAGAAGATAAAGTAACTTATGCCAACTCGTTTAATCTTAAATATAATAATTTGGATCATATAACGGCTAAACCGTTACTTGAAAAATATCGTAATCACTATATAATTCAAAATCCACCTTCACGTCCAGTTACTAAAGATGAAATGGATAATATATATAGTTTACCTTATGAACGTGATTACCATCCGTCATATAAAAAAATTGGGCATATCAAAGCAATTGATGAAGTTAAATTCTCAATTATCGCGAACCGCGGATGTTATGGCGGATGCAGTTTCTGCGCTTTAACATATCACCAAGGAAGAATCATTCAATCTCGTTCAAAAGATTCTATTGTAAAAGAAGGAATAGTCATTACAGAAATGCCTGACTTTAAAGGTTATATTCATGATGTCGGAGGACCGACTGCTAACTTTTATGATGAAGCTTGTGAAAAACAAGTAACAAAAGGTGTTTGTACAAACAAACAATGTTTAGAAGATAAACCATGTGCGTTACTTAATATAACTCATAAAAACTATTTAGCTATTTTAAGAGAGTTAAGAGAACTCCCGAAAGTTAAAAAAGTATTTGTTCGAAGTGGAATCAGATATGATTATGTAATGTATGATAAAGATGGCGATTTCTTTAGTGAACTTGTCCAACATCATGTTTCAGGGCAACTAAAAGTTGCGCCAGAACATATTAGTCCTAAAGTACTAGACATGATGAATAAACCAAAACGTGAGCTTTATGATAAGTTTGTCGAAAAATATCATAAACTTAATGAGATCCATGATAAAAATCAATTTCTAGTTCCATATTTAATGAGTTCCCACCCGGGTTCAACATTAAAAGAAGCAATTGAGCTAGCTGAATATATTAGAGACTTAAAATACTACCCTGAACAAGTTCAAGATTTCTATCCAACACCAGGAACAATGTCAACTTGTATGTACTACACAGGGCTTGACCCAAGAACGATGAAAGCAGTATACGTCCCGCGGACAAAAGAAGAAAAAGCAATGCAAAGAGCTTTAATTCAATATCGTAATCCTAAAAACTATAACTTAGTATTTAAGGCTTTAACTAAAGCTTACCGTACTGATTTAATTGGCTTTGGACCAAACTGTTTAATCAAACCACGGAACTAACTTAATTTAATATTTAATTCAACAGAAAAGACATTTAGAGAATTAGGTATCACTAAGATACCTTTTCTTTTTGCACAATTGCTAAAATGACTAAATTAAAGTATAATATCATAGTAGAAAAGAAGGTGTAATAAATGATTCATTTATTTTTAAAAACAAAGAAGTTTATTCCGAATGAATATCATGATACATTCTTTGATATTGATTTTGTAAAGTTATATAAAGCAGGGTATCGCTTGATCTTAACTGATCTCGACAATACACTTATTTCATATGAAGAAGATTTACCAGATAAAGAAATTTTAAATAAATTTGATGAACTTAAAAACTTAGGATTTGAAGTGATAATCATTTCAAATAACCATCCACCGAGAATTCGTAAGTTTATTAAGGAAACAAATATCAAAGGTTTAGGAGATGCTCGTAAACCTTTAGCCATCGGCCTTAAAAAAGCAATGAAAATTGCTAAAGATCGGCCACCAAAAGATGTTACTATGTTTATTGGTGATCAACTAATGACAGACGTATACGGTGGAAACCGTTTTGGCATATATACAATTCTTGTTGATCCAATCAAACGTAAAACTGAAAAATGGTATACAAGACTAAATCGTAGAATAGAAGTAAAAATGTTAAATAAAATTAAAAATAAGTATTCAGATACTTATAAAACGCTAAATCTAGAAAAGAGAAGATAATATGGATGATTTACAATGTATTGGTTGTGGCAGTACTATTCAGTCTAATGATAAACTTAAAGCTGGATTTATTCCTGAATCTAAACTAAGCGGTGATGACTTAGGTGACGTTGTTTGCCAAAGATGTTTTCGTTTAAAAAATTATAACGAAATTTTACCTTCAAACATCAATAGTGATGAATACTTAAATATTATTTCTGAAATCGGGAAAAGTGATGCGTTAATCGTTAAGATTATTGATATCTTTGATATTGAAGGAACATTAATTCCGCAAATCGCAAAATTAACAAATCATAATGATTTATTAATTTTGGCTAATAAAGTTGATTTAATTCCTAAATCACTAAAAGAATCAAAACTAATTCATCATCTCCGTAAAATTATTGCAGATAGTGATTTGAAACCCCTAGATATCAAATTAATGAGCGCTACTAAAAATCGAAATATAGATAGTATCATTGATACGATCATCAGTTATTCAAGAGGTCGCGATGTTTACGTTGTTGGGGCAACAAATGTTGGTAAATCAACATTTATTAATACATTACTTCGGCTATACGCTAATACTACTAAAGATGTAATTACAGTATCTAACCTTTCGGGAACAACGCTTAATCTAATTAAAATTCCATTTGGAAAAGGAAAAATTATTGACACACCAGGTTTAATTAATAAAAACCAAATTACACATTACTTAACTCAAAAAAGTGTTAATATCATAACTCCTAAAAAAGAAATTAAACCTAAAGGATTCCAACTTAATAGTGAACAAACACTATTTATCGGTGGACTCGCTCGGATTGACTTTGTCAGTGGCGAAAAATCAAACTTCATCTGTTATTTTAGCGAAAGATTAAATATCCATCGTACTAAATTATCAAACGCAGATAATTTATATGATACGCAACAGTTTAAATTATTATCACCACCGACAATTGATGACGATGAATTTATATTTGCTAAACATAATTTCAAACTTAATGGAAATATTAAACAAGATATTATCCTTCCTGGCCTTGGCTTTGTAAGTGTCAAAGGCAAAGTAGATATTACAGTTCATTATAAAAAAGGGTTAGTGCCTTATATTAGAGATACAATTATTTGATTAATCAAATA
>JASFZA010000028.1:0-8281 GCA_045046715.1 Candidatus Izemoplasma sp. | reverse complement strand
ACTTGGGTTCACTTATAATTCGTGTTTAATTCATCCCCCACTTACGATATTATTAATATCCTTGAAGAAGGAGTTTTCTTAAACTTTTTCGATAAAATTAATTAAAGTATTTAATTAGTTAATATGTAGAGGAGGGAAAATATGTTAGTAAGTTGTGAAGAATGTGGAAGAGAAATATCTGATCAAGCTGAAGCATGTCCTGGTTGCGGTAAAAAAAAGCGAATGCTGTAGAAGTAACTCAAAACAATTCACTTTCAGTTGGAGCGGTAGTATTAATAGTTGTCATAGTAATTGTAGTTCTAAGTTTGTTTTAGTATATTTTAATCAATTAATTATTATTGGAGTTTTATTTTTATATATAATTAATAACAAGATTAAAGAACAAATAACTACTAAGCTAGTAGGAGAAATTATGCGTGAGTATTTTAATGACTTTTTAGCTACAATATTACTCTTTGCATTCATCCAAATTTTACTAAGTATTTTTCTTAATAGAATATTAAGCATTAGAGTAGTTATACTTACTACAATATTTGCTTCAATTGTTTGGGAATACGTCGCACCTTTTTATAAACTCAGTGCTGAATTTAGATATTTAGATTTTGTTGCATATGGTCTTGGATCAGTTTTATATATGCTACTTTTGAAATGGTTCAAAAGTAAAGAAATAATGACTTCAGAATAATAAACATAATATTATGGGTTTTTCCATTACTTTAATTACCATTTTCTTACTTACATTTATAAATCAAAGCTACAAAACATAAATAAGGAGGGAGGGATTAAGAATGAACAATTCAGTATTTGATGGTGGATTACTTCAGTTAATTGGGTGGACTCTTTTAGGTGGTCTTATTACAACAATAACTGCAGGTATTGCATATCCATGGGCAATTGTTATGGTATATAGTTGGGAAGCAAAACATACCACTATCGATGGCAAACGTCTAACATTTGATGGTACTGCACTACAATTATTTGGAACTTGGATTAAATGGTTATTACTTATTATTATTACTTTAGGAATTTATAGTTTTTGGGTAATCATTGCCCTAAAAAAATGGCGAGTTAGCCATACACATTTTGCGTAACTAAAAGAATCTGAACGAAATTGTAAAAAAAAGTAGAATTTATTATAAAATAAATTCTACTTTTTATATAATTATAAATCGTATTTACTTAAAATCTCAGCTGGTGTTTTTCTTAATAAGTTAGTTACCGGTAATAACCCAGCAATAATGTTAATTGCGTATATTACCCCAAGTCCAAGAATAATATTACCAAACGAGAAGTAGATAAACTCATAATACTCATCAGCCATGCTTTGAATTCTCATCAAGAAGAAACTTGTTGCTAAGAATCCAACAGTTGAACTGACAGTAGTTTTTAAAACTATCTCAGCGATAAATATTTTATTAATATCAAATTTAGAAACTCCTAAAGCGCGATATACACTAATTTCATAGATTCGTGAAATTAACGAACTTCTAATAATAAAATAGTAACTTAAACTAGATGCACCTAAAATTACTAAACTAAAAATTATAACGCCTTTTGAAGTAGTTTTTATAGTTTCAAAGTAATCATCATATTCAGTTTCATATAAAGACTCCGCATCTACTCCAATGCTATCAAAGTATTTGATAGCTTTCGCGACATCATTTGTATTGACATATATTTTAGAACCAGCATATCTAAAAGTTCTATCGAAAATATAACGTTTAATATCATCAGTTTTCATTAACATCATCGATGCTGTTACATCACTAGTATAATCAAATGACCCTGATGCGTTATATCCGGGTTTATAACTGAAACTAGTATAGCTCCCGCTCAATATCGCATTCCACACTAAGAATTCAGAGCTAGTTGAAGGTAATTCACCATCAACTATCGTTATGTCATCTGCGTAGATTTCATATGCACCAAAATCACTTTTTATATTCCATAACATTTCTTCACTAATATAATAACTTGGTGATCCTGTATCACTTATACCAACAATATTTACTTCATGTTTTACACCAAGGTAATAAAAGTAATATTCTAAATCTAAGAAATCAATCGCTTGATTAATTCCTAAAGACTTAAACTGCGATCCACCAAATAATGTTATACTTCGTTCAATAATCGTAATATCGATAACGATATCGTTTAGTTCTGTTGGTAATTCACCATATACCATATCACTTTCAGATAACTCTGAATGTTGTTCTGGTCTTCCTGATAATGATGAAACATTTGGTGCATGGCTATAACTATATACCATTGGTAAAACAACCATAATATCAATATTTCGGTCACTAAAACTAATATAGTCGATATATTCATTTGCTTCATACGCAATTAACTCGTCATAAGTATGACCGTCATATTCAATAATAACGTAATCTTTATCAGCAGTTACAAATTCTTTATCTTCAATATGGTAAATACTAAATAGTAACCCAGAAGCAATCGCTATCAATACTGCTGCTCCAGCAAACGCTACGTAAAGTAATTTACCACCACGTGATGTTTCTCTTATTTTATTAAAAGCAAGTTTAAATGTTTCTTTAAAACTAATAACACTATGTTTATCAATCGTTTTCGATTCATCAACAATATCATCATAATTAAATGATGATGTCTCAATTGTTTCATGCGTAACTTTTTCAAAGTGACGGTCAAAAATATTAACTTCAGAATCTTTACCAATTATTTCGATTTTATCAATTTGATTAGCATCGATATCTAAGTATAGTTTTTTCCCTTTAAGGATCAATCGAACATTAATTTCTTCTTCAATTGTTTCATCTGTGTACCCTTTAATATTTAACGAATCACTTTTAAATTCTGTAAAGTTTTCTAAGTCTTTTAAATAAATATCTGTTTCATGTCTTAACTCTAAATCACCATTACTCGTATTGTTCGTATCTTTGACAATAACACCATCAACTAATTCAATAATACGATCCGCATAAAAATTAGCAATCTCTTGTTCATGAGTAACTAATACTACTAATTTTTCTTTTGATATTTGTTTAATAATATTCATAATATCAATTGTATTTTTACTGTCTAAATTCCCAGTTGGTTCGTCAGCGATTATTACTTTAGGATTCTTCGCTAAAGCTCGCGCAATCGCAACACGTTGTTGCTGACCACCGGATAGTTGTGATGCTCTTCTTTTACGGTAATTCTCCATTCCCATGTGTCCTAAAAGATAGTCAATTCGTTTATCGATTTCATCTTTGTCAAGAACACCAATCATATTTAAAGTAAAACTAATATTATCGTAAACCGTTAAGTTCGTTAACAGATTATAGTTTTGGAAGATATACCCAACGTGTTTATTTCTAATCTTATCCCAGACACCAGCTTTATAATGATTGATTTCTAAATCATCAAACATAATTGTTCCGGAATTCACTTTATCTAGTCCACCCAATACATTTAATAGAGTTGTTTTACCACTACCTGAAGGCCCCAGTAACACAACTAACCCTTTATCAGGTAATTCTAGGTTGATATCATTAATTACGTGAATCGGATTTTTACTATTCTTATTAAAATATTTGTGGAGGTTATTTAATTTAATCATTTTCTTATTCCCCCCTCAAACTAGTAATTACCGAACTACTAAATATTTTTTTATTAAACTTACTTCCAAGAAGTGTTCCTAAGATCATTAATAACATATAAACATATAGATAACTACTTAAATCAAAGTATCTTAAGTACCTTGGAATTCTAGTATCAACAACTTCATTGACCATCAATAATGATATCGTAATAACAAAAGCAACCGTGAGTGTTAATAAAAGCTCAAACATTGTAACTTTATTTAAGTCTTTTTTACTAGCTCCAATTGATCTAAATATGACGTAATCTTTTATTTTTGATGTTTGGATATTCTTTAATACAATGTAACTAATGAAGTAAATAATAATTAACACAAATCCTAAGATAATTCCTAATCCTATTTTTGATAACATCCGTTCAATCCCAACATAAGGATCAACTATTCCACTAGGATATATTGCATTATAACCTAACTCTTCAATTGCTTTGATAACACCATCACTAGTGTACGCATCATAGATTAACGCCGTTATTTGGTATTGTTCTTCTGCCATTAATAAATTATAAGTATCTTGGTTAAGATAAATAGATAATTCTTCCCATTCATCAGATTCAATATAAGATCCAAACTCAACACTAATTACTGTTGTTTCAAAAGAAGTTGTTGATTCAATATCAAAGATGATACCATCAAGCCCGTCTGCATCTTCTTCATCTATTTCTAGATCTCTTAAGAATACGTTGTTTAAAGTATTAGAAATCACAACTTTACCATTTGGAATTTCATTATCAATTTCTATTTGCGGCCCGCTAAAATTAAATTCTATCTCACCAACAGAAATCATATAATTTGACATAAGCTTCAAAGCATCAGCTATAACATATTCTTCAGTAAAGTAATCAATATAAAAATATATTTCTGGTATCTCATAAATATTATTTACCGGGCTAAGTCCAACAACAGTAAATCTTGTAACAACAATGTCATCAGTCCCCAGTTCTTCATAACCAAATCTCCAGAACATATATTCGCTTCCTATTGCTATATCAATTTCATCTCCGATTGAAAAGATATCCAAATTAGGGACAACTACCTCATGGATATTTAGTGGTAATCTCCCAGAATCTAAATCAACCTCATCAAGAACAATAGATGGCATTGGATATGTATTTAAGTAATTTTTAAATCCCCATTCATTATCGTAATAAATAAAGTGACTTAAATCAAGAACGATATCACTTGGTAAAACACCTCTTACTTTACTGATATCATCAATCTCTGCCATCTCTTCAGTAGTAAATGAGCTACCATCAATTTTTGTAATAATTATTCGACTAGACGTTACATTATCAAAATAACTGTTATAAGGCTTATTGTCGTAGTTTTCTTCTTCCGAAAATGCTCCATAACTAAGCACAAAAACAAAGACAATAAAAAGTGATACAAATAACGTAAAGAACGTCTTTCTTGGTACACGATATAAATTTCTTAATGAAATAATAAATAAATCTAATACTTTCATTTTATATGGTTTTACTTCGATTACATTTTCAACAACTTGCGGTGCTTTTATTTGTTTATCTTCAACAACTTCACCATCAAATAATCTTATCTTTCTCGTTGCGAAAGCTTTTACTTCATCGTAATTATGTGTCACGATAATTACTAATTTGTCTTTACTAATATCTTTTAATAATTGAATAATATTTTTACTTGATTCACTATCTAAGTTACCAGTCGGTTCATCAGCAACAATTATTGGACAGTCCTTTGCTAAAGCACGAGCAATTACTGCTCGTTGTTTTTGCCCACCCGAAAGCTTTGACGCTTTGTGGTTTTTATGAGATGTTAATCCAACTTTTTCAATTAACTCTAAAGCTCGTTCTTTTCTCGTTGCTTGATCGTATCCTTGGATCGTTAAAGCAACCATAACATTTTCTAAGACGCTGTAAGAATCAATTATATTATAGTTTTGAAAGACAAAACCAATATATTTACGACGATAATTCTCCCAATCTTCAATCGAGAAATATGATGTTTCTTCCCCTTCAACATACATTTCTCCATCTTCATAAGTGTCTAACCCACTCAAGATGTTAAGTAGTGTACTTTTACCACTACCACTTTCACCAGTAACTGCGATAAACTCACCTAGTTTAAATTCTAAATCAACTTTTCTAAGTCCCATTGCGACAACATCATTACTGTGGTAATACTTTGATACATTTTTTAGTTTCAGCATTCCCCTCACCTACTTTTCTAGTATTTGTCCAACAATTTTTTCAAACCGTAAGATTTCATCACGTAATACTTTAAATTTCGTTGCACTTATTACATATGATGTTATAACATTATCTTTATCAAAATTAAATGTAACCATTCGAATTAAGTCTTCATGAACCTCAAGTGGAGGACATTGAAAACAAATATCTTTAATATCTTTATATTGAAGATTACTTCCTTGTTCTAGTTTCAACAAAACTAAAGAACCTTTTTCTTCATAAGGATCTTTAAAATGATACGGATTTAATGATATTTCAACTTTATCAAAATAAAGTTGTTTCATTATTTCTTCTTTTGTTATTTTAATAACTGCCATTGATATTTCCTCCAATAGACGTCGATAATATTATATTCCTTATTAATATCTTTTGATATAATCTTATCGTGTCTTACATTAATCTATAACTAAGCTACATTCATTTAAACTTCTGTCTTAATTATATCACAAATGTTAGTATTAAAAGCGTGACATAATAAAAAATATTGTCACCATAATATAAATTATAGTTAATATTTTAAACTTTCATTTTGATTGTGAAGTCTTTATTAATTGTTCCATATTTGATATACTATTAAAAAGAAGGTGAAACTATGGTATCTAAACTAGACGACAAACCTTTATTATTAAATCTTGCAGCTGCGACATTAATTTTCTTCCTAATCATTTTAGGAGGTATTTACTCGTCTCTTGAATATAACTCAAGTCTTGTTTGGCCAGCAAGTGGTTTTATCGTTATCGTTTACTTTCACCATAAAAATAAAGTTGTTCCTGCAATACTAATTGGGGCTTTTTTATCTAACTTTATCATTAGATATTTAGTATTTGATTTTGGAATGGTTGACTCACTATTTTTAGCTTCATTTTTCGCTGTAATAACAATTATTCAAGCTTACGTATTTTACTTAATCTTTACATCGTTTGATCAAGAACACTTATTTAAGTATAAAAACTTAGCAGTATTTGTTTTTGGGGCGTTTATCGCCGCTATAACTTCTAGTATTTTAAGTAATATTTTATTGTTATTTGTTAATAGTGATATTACATCAATGATTCCAAATATTCAATATTGGTTTTTAGGAGACTTTTTTGGAATTATAATTTTCGGTTCAATCGTTTATCTTTCGCATCGATTTGATGCCCTACCAGATAAAAAACTAACATTTTACGGTGTTGGTATTTACATTGTATTTGTCGGATTTACATACTTAATTCTGACAGATGCATTATATATTATTGAATATCAAAAACATAGCTATCTATTTGCTATTTTCTTTATCTTTATTGCACCAAGATTTAGCTTTAGGACAATCTATGTATTTTCAATAACCTACCTAATTATGTTTTATCAATTTACTACTTGTCTAACTTGTGATGATATAACGTTTTCGTTACTGTTTGATATTGATGTTTTCTTATTTACAATGGTATTCATCTCGCTAACATTAAAATTGCTATTTATTAACATTCGTTCAATGACATCCTCATATGAACAACAAAACAGTCACCTCAACCGCTTAATCACATCAACTAGTGAATTGCTTTCACTTAGTGATGCAATGCTTGCGACAAATCAACATGCAACTGATAAATATATTATTAAGATGTTTCGAATTGGAATATCAATCTTTGATAAAGTTGACACCGGTTCTTGTTACGTTGTTACTGATAAAATTAGATTTTTAGATTCTGAAGGATTTAGCTTAAAGATCTTAAATGAAGCAGATCTCGATGGTAGTGAATTCCTTTGGGACTTTGAACATCCTTTTTTACAAAAGGATGCTGAGGGCGCTCTTAAAATAGCCCTTGGAGATTTATATCAAGATTATTTAGATAAAGGTAATCCCCTCTTAAAAGAATCTGTTTATATGTCCATCTTTTTAGATAATGAAAAAGTTGGTGGGATTAGCTTTGATATAAAACAAGGCAGTGATAAAACATTCACTAAAGCTGACATGGCTCAATTTGATTCATTCCAAACTTTAATGAATAGTTTCTATCAATTAAACTTTTTACATAATAAAAATGATAACCTTAAAAATGATATTGTTTTAGCTTTAATTAGAGCACTCGATTTATTTGATAAATATACCAAAGGACATAGTGAAGATGTAGCGCTCATCTCAAGAGCTCTTGGTAAAAGACTTACCTTATCAGTTGATGAAATTTACGATTTATACTGGGCTGGGATAATCCACGACATTGGTAAAGTTGGTGTTAGTAGTGACATCATAAATAAACCAACTAAACTTAATGAAGAAGAATTTACAGCAATTAGAATGCATTCAATATATGGTTTTGAGATATTAGATAAAATAGATGATTTAAAACATATCGCTAAAATTGTTAAACATCACCATGAAAGATATGATGGTGGTGGTTATCCTGATGGAATAAGTGGCGAAGACATTCCTTATCTCTCAAGAATCATTTGT
>JASFZA010000027.1:0-3871 GCA_045046715.1 Candidatus Izemoplasma sp. | reverse complement strand
TCACGGAGTTGCAGTCCATTGCCTTAGCCACTTGGCTACGGGACCTTAAAGTATGCTTAATTATTATAAGTTGAAAAGCTTTTAAAATCAAGTAAATACCATATTTATTTGTTGTATATAAGCATTGCTTTACAGTGGATATTAGCAACACTAAATATAAGAACGATATATTTATTACAACAAGGCAATTATCACCTTACAGGGCATAAAAAGCACTATTAAATAAGTTTTCAAACATAACAGCTTACCAATAATCAGTTCGAACAAGTAATTATGTTTTAGGTATTAAAAAAACTCAATAACGAGTTAGATTTTTTAATGGGTGTGATGTAACAAATGACGGTTATAAACTCAGAAGGTTTAATGTGTATAATGATAAAGATCAGTACTATCTACCTGCCCCCCGTAAAATTGTAATTATACTTAATTTATATAAATACTATAGCACTATTTGAAAAAGAAAAACTGGAATATTTAAACTTCCAGTTTTTCTATACATAAGGTACGTTTCATAGCAACTATTTAAATGATATATACCATTCTAATATCAATATACGTAATGATTATCTTCGTTTAATACAAATACTCTATAATTTTCTTCTTCACTTGACTCAGAAAGAATCTCAATTACTATTTCACCATCCAAGTGTATCTTGAAACCTGTATTACTTAACTCCACAAAGTTAACTCTTAAATTCCAAGATAAATTATCTGAATTAACTAAATCATCAAATCTAGTAGTAAAAGGGATAGTCCAATCAAAGTCAGTATCAATAATAATATCATCTTGTTTGTAAATTTCATTTGTTGAAGTATAGACAATGCCATTTTTTGATATTCTCATAAAACATTGAACATGTATCGCAACTCTTTTATTTTCCAAAGTGCTAAAACTCAAAATAATTAGATTAAGTTGTCTCTTAAAACCCATGAACACTGCATGCTTCATTAATTCAAGTACTTTAGATCTTTTTAAATTATATTTTGCTTCCCAAATACTGCTATCAAGTTCAATAATTTTTTGCAACCATTTGGAATCAAGATAGAGATGACTTAATCCAACAAGATCAATTTTATTATCTATAAGAAAGTTTAAACATTCTTCTGGTATAAAATCACTAATTGCAATTCCAGTAAATGCATCAGCAATTGCATCTATTATTCTCTCCCATGTATCGATCATAATTTTCATATCAGATTCACTTTTAATCAAAGACAACATGGCATTTCTCTCATTTGAGTTTTTTTTACAAATAAACACGTCGTCACAAATAGATTTAGTTTTTATTACTTTACTTATATATTGTTCCATATCCATACATTCACCTCTATTTAAAACCTCAAATAATTTTAGTATCTCATCCCGCAACTGATTTAATGCCCTATTCTGTGCATTGCCACGATTATTTGGGACACATAGTCCCACCCTAAGGTATAAAAATAGTGACATTCAACTTATCTTGTTGCTTTAATTATATCATTTATAATGTGAATAATGAATGATATTTTTATGTTTAAGAGAATCCGTTTATTGTTCTGAATTCTACCGGTGTTAAGTAATCAAGTTTCCATGCTGGTCTATTGTTATTAAAGTAATTTATATATTGTTCTATAGCTGTTTGTATATCTGTATAATCATTAATTTTTAAGTTATGTTTTAACTCAGCTTTTATCCAGCCATTTAACGATTCTATAACAGGGTGTCTGTTGGAGTTGCTGCTCTTGACAGTAATCTTGTTATCGGGTATTCCAGGTGAGCTTTTTCAAACTTTTTAGATGCGTAGACTAGACCTTGATCACTATGTAATATTGTATGTTTTTTTAGAATAACTTCTTGCTTCTTTTATGCGCAAGAAATCCTTTAAACTTCTTAAGTGATTCATGACTCCATTACAATGTTTATAAATTGCTACATCCGATCCTACTATCTCATTATTATATACATCCACATGATAGTTCCAATCATACTTCTTTCCATTGTGTTTAAGCATTGTAGTATCGCACATACTTTCTCAAACGGTCCTCTCGTAGACCAATCTCCACCTATAATGTTATTGCACTTGTCTGATACTCCTTTTGGTCTTCTGTACACTCTTCTCCTAGCTTTACTATAAATACCTAACTCTTTGAAAAATTGATACATTAAGTAATATGACACGATCCATCCTGTATCTCTTTTAATATCTTTTCTTAATGATTGATATCCTTTTGTCGGATAGATTTCATGGTAATTCTTGATTAATAATTTTGAGTAATCTTTTGTTTCCTGTTGTTGTATTTTATTCTCTTTTCTTCTAATCCATCTATAGTATCCACTTCTTGAAATACCGATATATTTACATAGCTCATTTACATAAAACTTTGCTCTGAATTTTTGAACTAATGTATACTCATAATTTAAGATCTTTTTTATTTAGGTATTAAAAAAAACTCAATAATGAGTTAGATTTTTTAATGGTCGGGAAGACAGGATTCGAACCTGCGACCTCTTGGTCCCAAACCAAGCGCTCTACCAAGCTAAGCTACTTCCCGATTAATACTAAAATATTGGCGCGCCCAAGAGGAGTCGAACCCCTAACCTCTTGATCCGTAGTCAAACGCTCTATCCAATTGAGCTATGGGCGCAAGTTAAAGTTAAAATGGCGGTCTTGACGGGAATCGAACCCGCGATCTCCTGAGTGACAGTCAGGCATGTTAACCGCTACACCACAAGACCCGATTTTTATCAGCAAGAAAATTATAACATAACAATATTCTGAAATCAATACTTTTATTGTCGATATATATAATAACAAATTTAAGCAATATTATCAAGTGTTTTAGCAGTTTATTTAATCCTAATTACATTAAACCCTTAAGAATATTATAAGTATCTATCTATTAGTCGTTCATAATTGACCAGAAGCATCAAATATAATAAAAAAGAGTGATAAAATCACTCTTTTTAAACTAATTCACCTTGCCACAAACCATGTACATTACATAATTCTCTAGCATATACTTCTTTCCCTTTTGCAACTTCAAATACTGCAATAGGTTCATCACCTGGTTTAAAATCTTTTTTAGCAACCATTTTACCATCTACATAAAATTCAATAAATTCAATATAATGAACTTCAGTCATTGGATGAATCGCAGGTTTACCGATAGTAACTCGATATCCATTATCTAATTCCTCTACGAAAGGAACGTGTTTTTCTTCATTAACATTACCTGTTAAAATTTCCATATTAACTTCCTCCTTCGATTTTCATACTTTAATTATATTGTAAATTTAGAAAAAATACAAACAAAATACTGCACATATATTTTGATTTTAATGTTATACTAGATATAAGGAGAGTGAATATATGAAATTTATAGCTACTAAAAACGCACCAGCAGCTGTCGGGCCTTACTCGCAGGCAGTTGAAGCAAATGGAACACTGTATATTTCTGGTCAATTACCGTTTGTTCCTGAAACAATGACATTAGTTAGTGAAGATATAAAAGAACAAACTCTACAGTCATTAAATAACATTCTTAGTATTGCAAAAGAAGCAGGATATAAAAAAGAAGATATTGTGAAATGCGGAGTATTTATGAAAGATTTATCAAAGTTTGGTGATATGAATAGTGTTTACGCAGAATTTTTTGGAGATCACAAACCAGCAAGATTCGCTATTGAAGTAAATAGATTACCACTTGATGTAAGTGTTGAGATTGATGCAATTTTAGTTAAATAAAAATGAGGATTAAATCCTCATTTTTTTTATTGTTTTTTTATTCTTTATTATCTAAATCTTTAGAATTAAGCAAAGATTTTTCTACCTTTATTTTCTCTTTTTCTTCTTTTAAAGCTGTTTTTCTTATTGCTTTATCTTCACGTTCT
>JASFZA010000026.1:0-4495 GCA_045046715.1 Candidatus Izemoplasma sp. | reverse complement strand
TTCAAAAAGTTTAGCTGAAGATTCAATTAAAATCGGTTGTAACATAATACCAATATGTCTTAATGATTCAACTAAGTAATACATTACACTATTTAACTCGTCTTTTTTAGATTCATCTTTAGCTAACACCCACGGAGCTGTCTCATCAATATATTTATTTGTTCTTGAAATTAAACTCCACAAATCTCCAATTGCATTTGATACTTTGATTTTATCCATATTATCTTGGAATTTAATAACTGTTTCACTAATTTTATTTTTTAGTAATATATCAAATTCTGTATATTCTTTTTCAGGCTTTTTAACAACAGAATCAAAATATTTGTTGATCATTGAGATTGTTCTATTTAGCAAATTTCCAAAGTCATTTGCTAAATCAAAATTGATTCTAGCGACAAAATCTTCTGGTGTAAATATTCCATCTCCACCATAAGGTAATTCTTTTAGTAAATAGTATCTAACTGAATCTAAATTATATTTATCAATAAGTGGTTCCGGATATACAACTTTACCACGAGATTTTGACATCTTTCCGTCTTTCATCATATACCATCCATGGGCATATAAATCAAAGTTAATTGGAACATCTAATGCCATTAACATAATTGGCCAGTAAATAGCGTGAAATCTTAGTATGTCTTTTCCAACAACGTGTAATACATTTCCTTTAGTCCAATACTTATCATATAAATCAGTATTTCCTGATTTATATCCAAGGGCACTTATATAGTTAGATAATGCATCAACCCAAACATAAACAACGTGTTTTGGATTTGAAACAACTTTAACTCCCCAGTCAAATGAAGTTCTTGATACACTTAAATCATTTAATCCTTGTTTAATAAAAGATACAACTTCATTCTTTCTTGTTTCGGGAGTAATAAAGTTAGGGTTATCTGCAATATATTTTAATAATCTAGCTTCATACTTACCAAGTCTTAAGAAATAACTTTCTTCTTTAATGATTTCTGTCTTACGACCACATTCAGGACATACATCACCATCATCAAGCTGTGTCTCTGTGTAAAACGACTCACAAGGTACACAATAATGTCCCTCGTAGTATCCTAGATAAATATCGTCTTGTTCTAGGAGTTGTTCAAATATCTTCTTAACGACTGTTTTATGGCGTTTTTCTGTAGTTCTTATGAAATCACTATAGTTGATGTTTAATGCGCTCCATAAACTCTTTGTATTGCTAGCGATTAAATTAACATGTTCTTGTGGTGTTAATCCATTTTCTTTAGCTACAGTTTCAACTTTTTGTCCGTGTTCATCCATACCTGTTAAATAGTATGTATCAAATCCTTTTAAAGATTTGTAACGAGCAATCGTATCACAAAGAACTGTTGTATAAGAGTTTCCAATGTGGAGTCTTCCACTCGGATAATAGATTGGTGTTGTTATGTAAAATGTTTTTTTCATTAAAACCACTCCTTAATTAAATAATACAATATATTATATATCTTTTAAATATTATGGCAAACTATTTTTCTAATTCTTACTATGATATTCCATATATACAGTATTTTTTTGTAGTCTTCTATTTTTAGCAACTTGTTTAATCGCGTCTTTAGAAGAAATACCATTTGCAATTAACGCTTCAACCTCTTCAATAATACTTAAGCTTGAAATAACCGTTGATACTTTTTTCCCTTCAACAACAATTACCATTTCACCTTTAATATCTGTAATATCTTTGATATCTTTTATATTACCTCTTATTATTTCTTCATATCGTTTTGTTATTTCACGGGAAAGAGCAATCGTTCTTTCACCGAAAACTTCATACATTAGATTTAATGTTTTATTGATACGATGTGGTGATTCATAAAAGATTAATGTTTCTTTATTTTCTAACAACGATTCTAGTTCTTTTTTCTTTTTAAGTTCTTTATGATCCAAAAAACCATGAAAGCTAAATGGATGAGGCGCTATTCCTGATGTAACTAATGCACTAAGCAGTGCATTACCTCCAGGCAAACTTATAATATTAATATTATGTTTTAAAGCTTCTTTCACAACTAAATAACCAGGATCACTTACAACTGGGTAACCAGCATCACTGATCAATGCAATATCGTTACCTGCTAATAGTTTTTCAATTATTTCAGCTGATGCTGCTTCCTTATTAAATTCATGATATGAGTATAATTGTGTTTTGATTTCAAAATGATGAAGGAGTTTCCCTGAAACTCGTTTATCTTCAGCATAGATAAAACTCACTTCATTTAATATTTTAATAGCTCTAAAAGTCATATCTTCTAAATTACCAATTGGTGTCGCTACTAAATATAATGAAGGTTGATCATTTGAAAAACTTTTTTGGCGATACATATGAATCACTCATTTCCATAATTAAATATTCGTTTTATTTCACTCGTATATCCATCTTCTTGATGAACGTATAATGGTTCTAGTATTTTTAATCCATTAAGCCCATTATTTGATGCGTCAATTAAAACCATATTTGATTCTAATCCTTTTTTAGGATAAACAAATCTTAGTCTTTTAACTTCGAAATTATGTTTAGATAGCGTGGTAATTATTTCAATTAACCGTTCAGTACGGTGTACCATAACTAGCGAACCTTTAGTTGTTAAAAGGCGCTTAGCTTCAATTATTATGTCCTCTAGATTAATCAGTACTTCATGACGAGCAATTGTTTTGTAATCTGATTTATTAATATGTGATGATTCTTTATATTTAAAAAATGGTGGGTTACAAGTTATTAAATCAAACTCGCTATTTTCGTATAATTTGTGAATACCTTTGATATCTAAATTCCTAATCTCAATTTGGTGATCGAGATTGTTTAAAGTTATATTTCTTTTAGCAAGTTCAAATACTTCTTTTTGAATCTCAATCCCAACTATTTTAGCATTTGTCTTCAATGATAAAAATAGTGGAATTGGGGCATTTCCAGTCCCGAAGTCCATTATTTTTTTTGTTTTTGTAAGCGGATTTGCAAAGTCTGCTAATAATGTTGAATCTAGTGAAAAATTAAACATATCAGGTCTTTGGATAATTTTTAATGAATCATAACCTAAAAGATCATTTATAACTTCTTTAGCCATTTCCTCACCTACTCAGTTGGTTTCGGTTTTGCTACTTTATCATATGTTTCAATTTCTAAAACATCTTCAACATTAAAAACTTTGATTACAGCTTCTGGTAATGAAACTCGAAAACTTTTATCAATAATATTTACTGATAAAACACGGCCTCTTCCCTCTGTCGTTTTAACAAAACTACCTTGTTTTGGAAGTAAGAATCTATTTTCATTATATGTTTCATTCTCAAATTTAATACAGCATAATAATTTTCCACATAATCCTGATATATTAACTGGATTTAATGATAGATTTTGGTTTTTAGCCATTTTGATTGATACTGTATCAAAATCACCTAAAAATGTATTGCAACAAAGAATATATCCACAAGGACCTATTCCTCCTAAAAATTTAGCACCATCACGAGAACCAACTTGTCTTAGCTCGATTCTAACATGGAATTCGTTTGCTAAATCTTTAACTAATTCTCTAAAATCAACTCGTCCTTCAGCATTAAAATAGATAATTAATTTTGAACGATCAAGCGTGTATTCACAGCCAAGTAATTTCATTTCTAGTTTGTTTTTTCTGATATGCTTTGAGACTCTTTTAAGTGCTGCAGGAATATCAGAGCGATTCTTTTCAGAACGTCTAATATCTTCAGGCGTTGCTAATCTTAACACAGGTTTTAGTGATGATATTAAATCACTATCTGCAATATCCTTAACACCTTCCATTACTTCACCAAGTTCAATGCCTCTAATTGTCTCAACAATAATTTTATCTCCAATATTTAAACTATATCCCGCTGGATCAAAATAGTATTTTTTTCCTACTGGTTTAAATCTAATTCCGATAACTTTATTCATGATTTACCTTCTTTCTAACTTCAGTAATAAATTATCAAATGCTAATGATCTATTTATACTAAACTCAAGTCTACTAAGTAAACTTAACATATCTTCAAGTTCATTTATTAAACGATCTTTATCTTTAAAAGATCCAATTTGCTCTATCGTTTCAATTTCTTCACTAAACACTATATTATTTTTGTTATTAATTTTATCACTAACTATGTCTTTTTGGTACATAATTAAAAACGATAAAAATAACTGCGTATTCGATTCTTCATATATTATACTACTATTTTCATTAAAATATAGAATAATAGACTCTTCATTTCGGGCAACAATATTCATTACTTCAATTACAAGATCAAGTAACGGTAAAAACGAATCATTATTAATGATATCTAGTGCGTCATCAATACTATTTGTAATTTGACTAACAACCTTTGAACTCATTACATTAAATCCTAAATTTATAAGTTCTTCTTCAATCAAGCTTTTGTTAAGTGAGTGAAATGTTACGATTTGCGATCTTGAAATGATTGTTGGTAATATTTTATTAATATTCGCAGTTGTCAGTATTCCATAAGTATT
>JASFZA010000025.1:0-26329 GCA_045046715.1 Candidatus Izemoplasma sp. | reverse complement strand
GTTACATTACTTTATCGTCGCGTTAGACAAGTTATGCCTGCAACTACAGAAGAAATTAATTTAGCTCTTGAAGATGGAATCGTAATTAAATTCTTAACATCACCAAAAGAATTTGATGGAAAAACTTTAACTTGTATCCAAAATGAACTAGTTAATAATAAAGCTGTATCAACAGATAGCACATTTACAATGGCATGTGATACGATCATAAATGCTATTGGAACTAAAGTTGATAAAGTTGGTTATGAAAGAAATGATATCGCACTTAATGACTGGGGTTATCCAGAAATTAACAATAAAAATGAAACTTCATTAGAAAATGTTTATGTAGCTGGTGATGGTAAAGCAGGAGCTAAAACTATTGTTAAAGCAGTCGCCGATGCTAAACTAATCGCTATTGATGTTTTAAATAAATTAGGATTAAGTAATGATTTTGTTAAAACTTTAGTTCTTCAAAATCAAGATGTATTATACGATAAAAAAGGTACTTTACACGAAAGATTAGAAGCTAAACTTGAAGGGTTACGTTGTTTAACATGTGACCAAGTTTGTGATATATGTACTGATGTTTGCCCAAATAGAGCCAATATAAGTATTAATGTTGCCTCTGATTTATTCGATCAAAAACAACAAATTATTCATATTGACGGTATGTGTAATGAGTGTGGTAACTGTGGGACTTTCTGTCCTCATAACGGAAGACCTTACAAAGATAAAATTACATTATTCTGGACTGAAAGTGATTTTGTAGATTCAACTAATGTCGGATTCCTACCTTTAAGCGAAAATCAATTTAAAGTTCGTGATGAAAATGGGAAAATCTTTAACTATACAATGGGAGACAATACAGTTTCTAAAGAAGTTGAAACTATTATCAATGCTGTAGTTAATGAATATTCTTATTTGATGGTTTAAGGTACTAAAGCTACATTTTAAGTATAAATATTTACAATAAAACCCCAATTCAGAATTCCTTGATTTGGGGTTTTATATTGTAAAAGTAGAAAACTTTCGGAGCTACAAGTAATCATTATATTGTTTTTTTGTTTAAAATAAGAAACGAATAATAATAATTTGATTTCTAAACTATCTATGGTTTTTTAAATTTAATATATATAAATAAAAAAACGTTGACAAAAATTCTATGCAATGATAATATACAACTTGTAAACGAAATTCGAGGACGAGAACAAGTAGGAAATTATTTTATTCTGTAGAGAGTTGACAACCAGGTGAAAGTCAATGTTTAAACATTTCTGAATATCATCTCTGAGATACAAGATTGAAATAAGTAAATCTTGTCGGAGTCTTTCTCCGTTAACAAACAAGCATATTGACTGATATGATCTGAGTGCTAGAACTATATCTAGAACTAGGGTGGTAACGCGGGTAATAACTCGTCCCTTTCATGGGACGAGTTTTTTTTATGCTCTTTTTTGTATCGCTTCTTATCGTTTTCAAAATAAAACAAATTAAATACTA
Source organism: Candidatus Izemoplasma sp. (assembly GCA_045046715.1). Taxonomy (GTDB): domain Bacteria; phylum Bacillota_I; class Bacilli_A; order Izemoplasmatales; family Izemoplasmataceae; genus JASFZA01. The sequence goes on along the minus strand of JASFZA010000025.1, from coordinate 24,847 downwards.
GGAGGAAATTATGAAAAGTTTAAAAAGAAAAGAATTTGTTTTTGTTAGTTTTATGTTGTTCTCTATGTTTTTTGGTGCAGGAAATCTTATTTTCCCACCATACCTAGGTGAATCAGCTGGAGGTAGTACATTTTTAGTTTTATTACCATTCTTGGTAACATCAGTAATGTTTCCCGTATTAGGTGTGGCAGCAGTTGTATTATCAGGAGGGCTAAAGAATTTAACGGAACGTGTTAGCCCATTATTTGCACTTGTCTTCACGGTTTCAATATATTTAGCAATTGGGCCGTTTTTAGCTATTCCTAGAGCCGCAAGTTTACCATTTGAAATGATTGCTAATTCTTATGAATTCTCAAGTGGTGGAGAAACTTTTGGATTATTATTATTTACTTTGGTATTCTTTGGACTGTCTTATTGGTTATCATTGTCACCTGGTAAATTAGTTAATCGTCTTGGGAAAATACTAACACCAGTAATCTTGTTGTTAGTTGTTATATTATTCTTAGGATCGTTTTTTGTTTCAAATAACGGTTATGGTATTGCCGTTGGTGATTATGCGTCATCACCTTTATCAACTGGATTCTTAGATGGATACTTCACGATGGATACTTTAGCTGCATTAAATTTTGGGATTGTTATTGCTTTAACAGTTAAAGGATTAGGAATTTTAGATAAAAAGAATGCTGCTGTTGTGTCAATAAAAGCTGGAGTTGTAGCTGGAGTGTTGCTTGTAGTAGTTTATGCTATGCTTGCACATTTAGGTGCACTTAGTGGTGGCCTATTTGGTCAAAGTGAAAATGGTGCAGCAACACTCGTTAATATTGTTACCCATATATTCGGTGATGCAGGAGTGGTTTTATTAGTTACTCTTTTCACATTAGCATGTATAACTACGAGTGTAGGATTAATAACATCTACAAGTCAATATTTTGCGACACTTACAAATAAACTTGATTATAAGTTCTTTGTTCGTGCTGTAACAGTAGTTAGTCTAATGTTAGCTAACTTAGGATTATCAACAATCCTAAAAGTATCTGTACCTGTCTTGTTTGCAATATACCCAATTGCAATAGTACTTATATTGTTATCACTATTTTACAAATCAAATGGCAAAAATGATGTTGTCTATCAAGTGACAGTGGGAATGACTGCAGTAGTTAGTTGTGTTGATGCTTTAGAAAAAGCTGGATTGTCATTACCAGGAGTGTCAAACCTATTTCAGAAATTACCATTATACTCAGTAAGTTTAGGTTGGATACTTGTATCTTCAATATCATTTTTAGTAATATTTGTATTTAAAAAATCAAAAAAAGAATTATTTTTTAAATAGGTGATAATAATCACTTAGGGTATTAATCAAATTATGTATTAAAAAATGTGAAACTGTGCAAGCTAGACACAACAACTACTAATTTTGAAGGTATAATATAATTGACCGCAATATCTTCGCTAGTATTTTACTTTTTAGTGTAATGTAGCTAAAGTAAATAAACTATATTTAAAAAGTTATTCTTGTTCTAGCTTGGGCAAATCACTATTTAAAAGGTAATTCAATGATTTTGGTAACACTGAAAAAATCTCAATAGTAAATACAAATAAACAAATGAGGTTATAAAAGGTATCAAAAATTTCAAATCTTAAAAAAAAGGATAATGTCTGATATGATTCGTCATATAGTTATAATATAAAGGAATTCATTGATCTATTTTAAATTATTATGAATGATAATGTGATTACTATATATTATAGAAAGCATATCTTGCATTGTTCTATTTAAGATTTGTGTAAATTAACCAATACATTAAAATTATTTAATACTGTAAAACACATTATAAAAGAGCTATATTAAAACTTATTACGAGCAATTTTAATAAGTTTTTTTATTTATTTCATTTTTATGCAATATTTTCCGTTGTTGTTGCATTAGTATAGTAGAAATACAAAAATTGAGAGGAAGATAAAATATGAAAAAATTAATTAGTGTAGGACTAGCGTTATTAGTAGTAGTAACTTTATCAGCATGTGCAGGAGAAGCAAGTGTAGCAGCATCAACAATTGCGATCGATGTTAATCCAAGTCTTGTGTTGGAATTAGATGAGGAAGATAAAGTAATTAACGTTATTATGAACAACGAAGATGCAGTAATCATTGTTGGCGATATGGATTTAATTGGTGTTGATTATAATGTAGCAGTGAATGCATTAATCGGATCAATGGTAGCAAATGGATATATTAATGAATTAACAAATTCAGTACTATTGTCAATTCAAAGTAATGATCAAGTACGTGAAAGTGAATTAATGGCTGAACTTAGTGTAGCTATTAATGATGTATTAACTGGAAACGGTCTTGAAGGTTCTGTCATTACACAACAACTAGATTTTGAAGAAGATGCAGAGGAATTAGCAGAGTTATTAGGTATATCAGAAGCAAAAGCTGAATTAATATTGGATATTGTTGAACTAGATCCTCGTGTTACTGTTGAAGAGCTAGCACAATTATCGATTAACGATCTAAACTTATTGTTAGAAGCTAAAAATTATACATTAGATAATGTTGATAAAATTGGAAAAGCAAGTGATTTAGGTTTTATTACAATAGATGAAGCTTACCAATTTGCTTTAACGGAATTAGTATTAGATGAATTAAGTATCATAGAACTTAAAGTTGAATTAGAACAAGAAGATGGAACAATGGTTTACGAAGTCGAATTAAAAACAGAAACTGATGAATTCGAAATTCTAATTGATGCAAAAACTGGTGCAGTATTTGTTGAAGTTGATGACGATGATGATGATGATGATGATGATGAAAACTTCCCATTAGATGCTTTAACTGAAGAAGCAGTATTAGCATTAATAGTAACTGAACTTGGAATCGATAGTAGTTTAATTACTGAGTTAGACATCGAAAGAGAAATGGACAACGGTGTAGCTTATTACGAAATAGAGTTTGATTACGAAGGTTTCGAGTATGAACTTGAAGTTGACGCTGTAACTGGAACAATATATACAAATTCAATGGATGAAACAGGATTTGACTATGATGATGACGATGAAGATGATGAAGATGATGACTCAAGCGATGAAGATTCAAGTAGTGATGACAATTAGTAATTAAAAGTTAAGTAAAAAATGAAAGCCGATTTATCTGATAAATCGGCTTTATCATTTTATTGCTGTATTGTGTAAGTCTCACTAAATTGTGTTATAATTTAGTAAATGAATTTTTATAAGTGAGGTGTGACATGAATTCGCGATATAACAAAAAATTACTCAAAGTAAGTGATAGAATTATTACTAGAATCGCAAAAAATGATGTAGAAGCTTTTGAACAATTGTATTATGACACAAGTGGAGCAGTTTTCGGGTTAGCAATGTCAATTGTTGCAAATCAGGCTGATGCTGAAGATGTTGTGCAAGATACTTATATTAGTATCAATAACAATGCATATAAATACCAAGGTAATGGAAAAGCAATGGCATGGATATTCACGATTACTAGAAACCATGCATTGATGAAGATTCGTGACAGAAAAAAAAGAATTCATGTAAATCTTGATGATGTTCATAATTTAGGCGTAGAAAGTAATGTTGAACAAGAAATGTATAATGAGCAACTTATTCAACTTTTATTAAAAGTATTAAAAGAAGATGAACGACAGATTGTAATTATGTATGTAATGTCTAACATGAAACATAAAGAAATTTCGGATATTCTGCAGATACCATTATCGACAGTGTTATCTAAATATAATAGATCACTTAAAAAGTTAAAAACTGAAATGGAGGCGAATGAATATGAAAAATAAAGATATCGAAAAAGCAATATATGAAACTTTTAATGAAAACAAACCTGAACTATTTAGTAAGATATTAGAACAATGTCCTAATATGACTGAGGATACTATTACTGATTCAATTTGGAATAAGTTTAGAAAATCATTTCGTCAAAAGCGTTTTGTATATTCATTCTCATCATTAAGTTTAATATTGGTTTTTGCTGTAATTCTATTTTCACAGCCTTCAAATGTTAATGCAGCACCATTTTCGGTGATTGCGATTGATGTAAATCCGAGTGTTATATTGGAATTAGATGAAGAAGATAAAGTAATTAATGTTATTAAAAACAATGAAGATGCAGAAATTATTGTTGGTGACATGGATTTAATTGGTATTGATTATAATGTAGCAGTAAATGCATTGATTGGATCAATGGTCACAAATGGATATATTAATGAATTAACAAATTCAGTATTATTGTCAATTCAAAGTAATAGTCAAGTGCGTGAAAGTGAATTAATGGCTGAACTTAGTGTAGCTATAAATGATGTATTAACTGGAAACGGGCTTGAGGGTTCTGTCATTACCCAGCAACTAGATTTTGCAGAAGATGCTGAGGAATTATCAGAACTATTAGATATATCAGAAGCAAAAGCTGAATTAATATTGGATATTATCGAACTTGATCCTCGTGTTACAGTTGAAGAATTGGCTCAATTGTCAATTAACGATCTAAATCTACTGTTAGAGTCTAATAACTATACACTATACAATGTTGATAAGATTGGAAAAGCAAGTGAGTTAGGAATAATATCAATTGCAGAAGCTTATCAAATAGCATTAACTGAATTAGGATTAGATGAATTAAGTATCATAGAATTTGAAGTTGATTTAGGACAAGAAGATGGAACGATGGTTTATGAGATTGACTTAGAAACAGCAACTGATGAATACGAAATTATAATTGATGCAAAAACTGGTGCAATATTTTCAGAATTTAATGGCAATGATGATGAAGATGACGATGAAAACTTTCCAACAAATGCATTGACTGAAGCGGCAGTATTAGCATTAGTATTATCTGAACTTGGAATCGATAGTAGTTCAATCATAGAGTTAGATATCGAAAGTGAAATGGATAATGGTGTAGCTTACTACGAAATAAGTTTTGAGTACGCTGACCAAGAATACGATCTTGAGGTTGATGCTTTAACTGGGTTAATATATACAAATTCAATGGATGAAACAGGATTTGACTATGACGACGAGGATGAGGAAGAAGAAGATTTAAGTGAGGATGATAATTAAGATTAAAATTTTTAATCTTGCTATTGAATATAGATAGTGAGCAGCTTGAATAAATGAACAGTTTACGGGTTGAGGATTTGGGAAAAATAGATTAGTAAAAAGACATTGAGATGAATAAATCTCAATGTCTTTTTGGATATTACTTTAAATAGTGATCAACAATAATGCGACTAATATTACTGCTGAATAAATTTGTTTAGATAGGTAATATTTTTTATCATTATTTATCTAGGAAAAGGTGGCTTTAAGATACTGAATATCATGTTAAGTAATCAAGTGATATAGTAAAAAAATAAATTAAATATATTAAGATGTAAACGTATACATCTAATTCAGTAATCTTAAACGGCTTTGTTAATATCATAAGTCTATTTGTAGGTATATTTATGTAATAATATTTCATGTTTACAAAAATATGAATAATAATGTAATTGACATTATGGTAAAAAGCTTATATAATATAAGGTATTACGCGCGTGAGTGAGTATGTATGAAAATTTCACAATTTGGTTGGAGGTGATACTGATGATTAAAAACAAAGACATTGCATTGAAAGCGGGAGTTTCAGTTGCGACGGTTTCTAGAGTAATAAACCAGAGTGGATACGTTAAGCAAGAAACGAGAGAAATTGTTTTAAAAGCTTTTAACGAAATAGCAAATCAAGACAAGATGTTGGTTCAATCATTATCCAATAAAAAGACAAATATTATCGGTGTTATAATCCCCGATATATCTAACCCGTTTTTCGGAGAAGTAATCAAAGGTATTGCTAATATTGCTGATGAACATTCTGCTAGTTTACTTGTTTGTAATACTGAAGAACAAATTGAAAAAGAATTAAGATATTTAGAATTATTTAAAACAAATAATATCATGGGATTAATCATTACACCTAAAACAGATCAAGTTGGCTATAATTCAAAATATTTATATCAACTAGAAGATTTAGGAGTTCCCGTTGTTTTACTTGATCGTGGTATTAATTTATCGCATTTCAATTCGGTGTTTGTTAATAATACATCGGGATCGTTTGACGCTGTCAGTGCATTTATAAAAGAAGGCCACAAAGACATTGCAATAATATCTGGTCCGATGTCATCTAAACCAGGTCGAGAAAGATTTTATGGTTATGAAAATGCATTGCGAAGTAATGATATAAAAATTAATGATGATTATGTTTTCTTTGGTGATTTCAAACTTGAAAGTGGTTATGAAATAACAAAGAAGATTTTAAAACTTAAAAAAAGACCGACCGCAATCTTCGCAGCTAATAATATGATGGCCCAAGGAAGTTTTAAAGCACTTGTTGAAAGTGGGTTAAAGATTCCTGAAGATATTGCTTTTATAAGCTTTGATGATGTTGATATGTTTGAAATAATGAATTTAGATATTTCAACAGTATCAAGACCGACAGAGTTAATGGGTGAAGTTGCAGCTAAAATGTTAATTGAGCTAATTCATAATAAAACAGAAAAAGATAATTCAATTAAAGAAGTGTTACTAGAAACGACACTTATTTTAAGAGGTTCAGAAAAACTTGTGATAGAAGGAGTTAATAATAATGGATAAAATTGAAATTGAAAAGATTGTAAGAGATGAACTGGTTAAAAGCATCTTAGGAACTGAGGAGTTTCTTATTGTTGGAAACTGGAAAATGAATAAAACAAAACAAGAAGTTATTACGTTTTTAGACAAAGTTGCTGATTATGACTTTGGCGAAAAAAACACAGTTGTCGTTACACCACAAAATCCATATCTTTATTTATTTGAAGAAAAATTAAGATATAGTCAAGTTCTTTACGGCGTACAAAACTTATTTCCAAAAGAAAACGGCGCTTTTACAGGAGAGCTTTCATATCAAGTAGCTAAAGAATTTGGTAGTAAGTATGCAATTATCGGACATTCAGAACGTAGAAATTTATTTGAAGAATGCAACTTACTTATTTCCAAAAAAGTTAGGATTTGTGTTCAAAATGATATTAAACCAATTTTATGTATTGGTGAAAATTTAGAACAAAGACAAAGTGATTCTTATAAAGACTTCTTAGTTAATCAAATCAAAGAAGGATTAGTAAGAGTAACTGAAAGCGAACTAAAAGATGTAATTATCGCATATGAACCAATATGGGCGATAGGGACTGGTGTTACTGCGACTCCAGACCAAGTTGAAGAAACACACATCTTTTTAAGAAACTTCCTAATATCTGAATATGGTAGTGAAACAGGCGGAAACATTCCGCTGTTATATGGTGGAAGTGTTAATAAATCAAATGTAATGGATTTAGCATTAGCACAAAGCGTATCAGGGTTCTTAATTGGAGGAGCGAGTTTAGATGCTCAAACTTTCATTGATATAAATGACATTTTAAATGGTAAATAATTATTATTTATACCTTATATATAGAAAGGTAGTGGAATATGGAGAAAAATAACTTTGATAAACTTGTCAAGGTAGTTACAGACAATATACTTGAAAAAATTGAACTTAAAACAAGTTTTGAAATAAACGATAAAACATGTTTAATCTTAATTCCTAATATTGGAATTGGCTTAAAAGACAATTTTGAATATGTAATGAAGAACTATCCTGATAATAACTTTATTATTGGATCAAGTGAAGAGTTCTCTAAAATGACTTATATTGAAAATAATAAGAATTTACGATTAGTTAAATTTGATATAAAGAATAGCAGTTTTATTAACTTACTTGATGAAGTAGAAAATATTATTATACTCGGACTTAAAATGAATCAATTAAAATCATTAAGCGAAGCTAATGATTCTGAAGATATTAATCATATTATTTTAAGTAGTATAATGGCAAACAAATCATTAGATGTCATCATTAATATAAATGAAATATTGTTTAACAAGATACTAGACGTTGTTCAAGGTGTTAGAAAAATCGGAATTAGCGTTACTAACATTAAACAATCAAACGGAAAGTTACTAGAAAATGAATATTTAATAACTGAAAGTTTTGTTAATAATCTAGGACGAAATGGCTTATCAGTTTTATTAATTGATAAGAAACAACTAGTAACACCACTCGCAAAAGATAAACTTAGAGAATTAAAAATAAGTATTGAATACAATAAGGAGGATTAATTATGGATACAACAACAAATGACTTAATTAAAAAACTATCTGATGAGATGGAACTAAAATATGGTAATAATCAATCTCAAGCAGTAAATAGTAATACCGGATACACTGGTATCTTTGAAAAAGTAGAAGATGCAATCTGGGCAGCCAAAGTTTCACAAAAGCGATTAATGGAACTTAGCATGAAAAAACGTAATGAAATAATTGCTGCTATGCGTAAAGTTAGTTTAGAAAACGCAGAGAAATTAGCGATTATGGCTCATGAAGAAACAGGATTTGGTCGAGTAGCTGATAAAATTATTAAAAATGTGTTAGCTGCGGAACTTACACCGGGAACTGAAGATTTAAGTTCAAGTACATTTACTGGTGATAACGGAATGACTTTAGTTGAACTTGCACCTTATGGTGTTATTGGATCAATTACGCCATCAACTAATCCTAGTTCAACAATTATAAATAATAGTATTAGTATGGTAGCTGCTGGAAATGGTGTTGTCTTTAACCCTCATCCAAGTGCAAAAAAAGTTACTTCTGAAACTATCTCTTTATTAAATAATGCTATCTTTGAAGTTGGTGGTCCAAGAGAATTACTAACGGCTCCACTAAATCCAACGATGGATACTAGTCAAGTTATTTTTACACATAAAGATGTTAGAATCTTAGTTGTTACTGGTGGCGAAGGCGTTGTTTCTGCTGCGATGAAAAGTGGTAAAAAAGTTATTGCTGCGGGACCTGGTAATCCACCTGTAATTGTTGATGAAACTGCTGATATTAAGAAAGCTGCTTACGATATTGTAAGAGGAGCTAGCTTTGATAACAATATTCTATGTATTGCTGAAAAAGAAGCATTTATTCTTGATGGAGTATTTAATGAACTTAAATTTGAAATGATAAAAAATGGTGCTTATGAATTAAAAGCTCATGAAATTGACATTGTTACTAAAGAAGTAATTATGACAAATAAAGATGGGTCATTTATGGTTAACCGTAAATATGTTGGAAAATCTGCTTCTGAAATTTTAGCTGCATGTAATATTCATGTCAGCCAAGATACTAAATTAATTACTGCTGAAGTAAATTACGATCATCCATTTGTTACAGTTGAAATGTTAATGCCTGTTCTTGCACTTGTTAAAGTATTCACAATTGACGAAGCAATCGACAAAGCGGTTACAGCTGAACATGGATATCTTCATACGGCAATTATGCATTCAGAAAGCGTAACAAACTTAACTAAAGCAGCACGTGCATTAAACACTTCAATATTTGTTAAAAATGCTCCATCATTTGCTGGACTTGGAATTGAAGGCGAAGGATTTACAACTTTAACAATTGCTACACCTACAGGAGAAGGGTTAACTTCTGCTAGAAGTTTTACTAGAATTAGAAGATGTACATTATCTGGTGGATTTAGAATTGTCTAACCATTAACAAATAGGAGTGAATAAAATGTCTGTAAACTATATCCAAAATATTAAAGATGCAGGAATAGTTGGAGCTGGTGGTGCTGGTTTTCCGACTCATGTAAAATTAGATTGTAAAGCTGACGTTGTTATTATTAATGGTGCTGAATGTGAACCATTATTAAGAGTTGATCAACAGTTAATGGAATTTTATAGCCAAGACGTTGTTGATGGGTTAAAAATGGCAATGGAACAAACTGGAGCTTCAAGAGGAGTTATCGGGTTAAAAGCTAAATATAAACAAGCAATTATTAATCTTGAAGAGATTATCAATGATATTCCTTCAATGGAACTAAAAGTTGTTAAAGACTTTTATCCAGCTGGGGATGAACAACAATTAGTTTATGAAATCACTAATAAAGTTGTTCCGTTAATGGGAATACCAATTGATGTTGGAGCAGTTGTTATCAATGTTGCTACAACAATTCATATTGCTAAAAATGTACCAGTTACTGAAAGAACAATAACTGTTACTGGAGCAATTAAAAATCCTACAACGTATATTGCCCCAATCGGAACATCATTTAGAGAATTATTTGCTGCTAGTGGTGCTCCAGAAGATTTAGAGAACTATAGCATAATTGTTGGGGGACCAATGATGGGTGAAGTAATAACTGATTATGACGCACCGGTAACTAAACTTACAAGTGGGATTATCTTATTACCAACTAGCCATAGTCTTATTGTAAAAAAAACACGTAAGACTGAAACAGATTTAAATTTAACAAAAGCGATTTGTTGTCAATGTAGTATGTGTACTGATATGTGCCCAAGGAATATATTAGGATTAAATACAGAACCTCATAAAGTAATGCGAGGACTTGCAAATGAAGATGCTGGAGCTTTAGGAGTATTATCATCAGTAGTATCATGTTGTGATTGCAATTTATGTAGTTTGTATGCATGTCCAATGGATCTTGCACCGGGTAAAATCACTAACATGGTAAAACAAACATTACTTAAAAAAGGTGCAAGAGTTGAAAAAACTGTACCTTACGAAGTTGATCCATTACGTGATAGTAAAAAAGTTCCAACAAAAAGATTGATAGCTAGAATTGAGTTAAGTGATTATAATGTACCTGCTCCATTGAATCATAATATATTTAAAACAAATGTTGTAAAAATCAAACTTAAACAACACATTGGTGTTGTTGCAACACCAATAGTTAAAATTGGTGAAATGGTTGCTAAAGGAACATTAATTGCAGATTGTAAAAATGCTCTTGGTGCTAATATTCATTCGAGTATTGATGGAAATGTAACAAATGTAACTGAAGACTATATTGAAATAATGGCATAAGGAGGAGTATCTATATGGAATCATTAGGAATGATTGAACTTAATAGTATTGCACGAGGAGTTGAAGCTGCTGACTCAATAATTAAAACAGCAAATGTTCAACTAGTAGGAGCTTATGCGTCTTGTCCTGGTAAATATGTCGTTATGGTACGAGGTACAGTTTCAGCTGTTAAAAGCGCTATTGAAGTAGGTGTTAAAACATCGGGGAAATCACTAGTTAATGATATTATTATTGCAAGTGTTCATCCACAAGTATTTGCTGCGTTAAGTAGTTCATCAGAATTTGAGTCAAAAGGCTCAGTTGGAATTATTGAAACATATTCATTAGCAACTTCAGTACTTGTTGCAGATGCAGCAGTTAAAGCTGCAAATGTTGATCTTATCGAAATTAGATTAGGTCGCGGACTTGGTGGTAAAGCATTTATTATTTTAACAGGAGATGTAAGTAGCGTTAAAGCAGCTGTTGAAGCAGCAGTTGCTGCAAATAAAGATGATGGTATGATTGCACACATTGCAATTATCCCAAGAATTAGTAAAGAAGTATTAAGAACATTAATGTAAATAAAAGAAAAAACAGAAAGGAGAACTGAGAAAATGAAAGAAGCATTAGGAATGATTGAAACAAGAGGATTCATTGGAGCTATTGAAGCAGCAGACGCAATGGTTAAAGCAGCAAATGTAACATTAGTAGGTAAAGAAAAAACAGGTAGCGGATTAGTAACTGTAATGGTACGTGGTGATGTTGGAGCTGTTAAAGCTGCAGTTGAAGCTGGAGCAGAAGCTGCCCGTCGTGTTGGAGAATTAAAATCAGTTCACGTTATCCCAAGACCACACGCTGATGTAGAAGCATTACTAGTTGATAAAAAAACAAAACAAAAAGCAAAAGCTACTCCAAAAACTACAAAAGTAGCTGAATAAATTATTATTTTAAAAACTAAAAAACGGAGGAACAAAAAATGAAAGAAGCATTAGGAATGATCGAAACAAGAGGATTTATCGGAGCTATTGAAGCTGCAGACGCAATGGTTAAAGCTGCAAATGTAGTATTAGTAGGAAAAGAAAAAACAGGTAGCGGATTAGTAACAGTAATGGTACGTGGAGATGTTGGGGCTGTTAAAGCTGCAGTTGAAGCAGGAGCAGAAGCTTGTCGCCGTGTTGGTGAATTAGTATCAGTTCATGTAATTCCAAGACCACACGCAGATGTAGAAGAGTTACTTAAATAGTAAATTACTTAATTTTGAAATAAACCGAAAATTTAGAAACTAAAAAACGGAGGGTTCAATTATGAAAGAAGCATTAGGAATGATCGAAACAGTAGGATTTGTTGGTGCTATTGAAGCTGCTGACGCAATGGTTAAAGCTGCAAATGTAACATTAGTAGGTAAAGAAAAAACTGGTAGCGGATTAGTAACTGTAATGGTACGTGGAGATGTTGGAGCTGTTAAAGCTGCAGTTGAAGCTGGAGCAGAAGCTGCTCGTCGTGTTGGAGAATTAAAATCAGTTCACGTTATTCCAAGACCACACGCTGATGTAGAAGAATTACTTAAATAATTACAATTATTTGAAAAAAAATTAAAAAAATAATCTAACGGAGGATTCAATTATGAAAGAAGCATTAGGAATGATCGAAACAAGAGGATTTATCGGAGCTATTGAAGCTGCTGATGCAATGGTTAAAGCTGCAAATGTTACTTTAACTGGTAAAGAAAAAACAGGTAGCGGTTTAGTAACAGTAATGGTACGTGGAGACGTTGGAGCTGTTAAAGCTGCAGTTGAAGCCGGAGCAGAAGCTTGTCGTCGTGTTGGTGAATTAGTATCAGTTCATGTAATTCCAAGACCACATTCAGACGTAGAAGAATTACTTAAATAAGTAACAATAAACAAAAAACAAAAATTGAAAAGAGTGAAAAAATATGGAATTAGATAAATTAATAGATAGAATTGCTGATGAAGTAATTAAAAAATTAGCTAAACAAAATAATGGTGTTGGAAATGTGCAAGTATCTAACAATAATGATGATATTGCGGCAATTATTGATCACACATTATTAAAACCAGAAGCAACTGCTGCACAAATTACAAAAGTATGTGAAGAAGCTATTGAATACAACTTTAAATCAGTATGTATCAATACACATTATGTAACACTTGTATCTCGCTTATTAGCTGGGACAAAAGTAGATACATGTTGTGTGGTTGGATTCCCTTTAGGTGCTTCTACAACAAGAGCTAAAGTTGATGAAACTTATGACGCAATTAAAAATGGTGCAAATGAAATTGATATGGTTATCAATATTGGAGCATTAAAATCTGGTGACTGGGATACAGTCAAAAGAGATATTGAAGGAGTAACTAACGCTGCACGTGGTCGTGCTTTAGTAAAAGTTATCTTAGAAACTTCTTTATTAACTGATGAAGAAAAAATAAAAGCTTGTACGATTGCTAAAATGGCAAGAGCTGATTTTGTTAAAACTTCTACTGGATTTAATAGCGGTGGAGCTACTATTGAAGATATCAGACTTATGCGTAAAGTTGTCGGACCAAGCATGGGTGTTAAAGCATCTGGTGGAGTTCGCGACACTAAAACTGCAAGAGCAATGATGGCTGCGGGAGCAAGTAGAATCGGAACAAGTTCAGGTATTGGTATTGTTAAAGGTACAGCGCCTAAAACAGGTACTTACTAGTATTTAGGAAAGAGGAGATTATATGTACGCTGCTAAAGTGATTGGAACTGTTGTGTCTACACAAAAGGATCCAAGAATGAATGGCTTAAAATTACATGTTGTACAACCTGTAAATATAATTACATTCGAAAATGAAGGTAAACCAGCAGTTGCAATTGATGCTGTTGGCGCTGGAAACTCAGAAATTGTATTAGTAGTTAGTGGTAGTTCTGCTAGACTTACTGATATAACATTAAACAAACCTGTTGATGCTACAATTATGGCAATTATTGATTACGTTGATATTGAAGGTAAAAATGTCTTCAGTAAAAGTAAGAAGGAGACGTAATTATGAAAATTGCATTAGGTAGTGATCATGGTGGTTTCGCATTGAAAGAAAAAATTAAGACGTATTTAACAGAAGTACTAAATGTTCAAGTTGAAGATTTTGGTACGTACAATACTGTTAGATGTGATTACCCGGATTATGCATTTTTAGTTTCGTATGCTGTTTCTTCTAAAAAATGCGATTTTGGAATTATGATTGATGGTGCAGGAATTGGATCAGCAATGATGGCAAATAAAGTACCGGGTGTTTTAGCTGCATGTGCTAACGAAATATATACGGCTGAAAATAGTCGTCACCATAATGGTGCTAATGTACTTACAATGGGGAGTATGGTTGTCGGTGAGGGCGTTGCTAAGGAAATAGTTAAAACATTTTTAACAACTAAATTTGAAGGTGAAAGAAACTTAGAAAGAATTAAAATGATTTTAAATATTGAAAATAGATTGTTAAACAATAAGGAGTGATACCATGCAAATGGCAAAAGTTATCGGTATGGTTACATCAACAGTTAAAGTAAAAGATATTAAAGGTGTTGCTTTACTAGTGATTCAGCCTGTTAATTCAAAATATGAATCACTAGGAACACCTATTGTTGCAGCAGATAATTTTGGTGCAGGTGTAGGTGAATATGTTTTTTATTCAAAAAGTAAAGAAGGAGCAATGAACCTTCCTATTCCATCGGCTTGTATTGACGCTGGAATTACAGGGATTATTGATTCTATTTACACAGTAGATGAATAATCTATAGATAGAGGTGAGTGTTATGCAACTTGCAAAAGTCGTTGGAAATTTAGTTTCAACACATAAAAACAAAACAATTAAAGGGAAAAAGCTTTTACTTGTCCAACCAATTGATGAACAATTAGTTCCTTTTGGTAATGAAATGCTTGCGGTTGATGGTGTTGGTGCTGGTATCGGTGATACTGTCCTAATCCTTGCTGAAGGTGGTTCTGCAAGAATGATTACTAATGTTGAAAGTCCTATTGCTCCAATTGAGTTATGCATTGCCGGAATTGTTGATTCAATTCAAACTAAAAATGAATATAAAATAATTAAATAGCAAAGAGATGATAATATGAACTTAATAGATAAAATAATCAACCAGGCAAAACAAAATAAGCAAACAATTGTTCTTCCTGAGGGTAAAGATCAACGTATTGTTGATGCGGCCTTAGAAATTAAAAAACAAGATATTGCTAATATTATTGTTTTAGTTAATGAAGTAGATGTTAACGAAGGAATTACAACATTAAGAGCAGAAGGTATCGAAGTTATTGTTGTTGAACAATCAAATAAATTGGAAACGTATAGCTCTTTACTGCTTGATTTAAGAAAAGCAAAAGGAATGACAAAAGCTGAAGCAGATAAGACGGTACTTAATACAATATACTATGGTGTATTGATGGTAAAAGCAGCTGATGCTGATGGAATGGTTGCGGGAGCAATCACTTCAACAGGTGATGTTCTAAGACCAGCTCTACAAATTCTTAAAACGGCTCAAAATGTAAAACTAGTTTCAACATTATTCCTTATGGATTTACCTGCTACTGCTAATCTAAATAATAGTATATATGCATTTTCTGATTGTGGGTTAGTTGTTAATCCGAATGCAGCTGAATTAGCAGAAATTGCAATTCAAACAGCTAAAACTTTTGATTTTTTAACAAAAGAAGAG
Organism: Candidatus Izemoplasma sp.; assembly: GCA_045046715.1. Classification (GTDB taxonomy): domain Bacteria; phylum Bacillota_I; class Bacilli_A; order Izemoplasmatales; family Izemoplasmataceae; genus JASFZA01. Next base: position 9,203 of record JASFZA010000025.1, on the reverse strand, counting down.
CCACGTGTTGCGATGTTATCTTTTTCAACTTTTGGAAGTGGAAAAGGAGATTTAGTAAACAAAGTAGTTGAAGCAACAAAGATTGTTAAGCGAAGATTTCCTAACATTAAAGTTGATGGTGAATTACAGCTAGATGCTGCAATTGTGCCTGCTGTTGCTAAGCTCAAAGCACCCAATAGTTCTGTTGCTGGAAATGCTAATGTCTTAATATTCCCTGACTTACAGTCTGGTAATATCGGATATAAGCTAGTTCAAAGAATGGCAAATGCTGCTGCTTATGGTCCGATAACTCAAGGTTTAAGTAAACCTGTTAACGATCTTTCACGCGGATGCTCATCTAAAGATGTTATTGCAGTAATTGCAATTACATCAATACAAGCTCAATCTATCAAATAATACAAAAAACATATATAAATGTTATGAATAGTGTAAGTATCATTACACATTTCATGATTCTTTTACAATTTAACAATAAATTACAATATTTAAATAGGAGAATTTCGACATTTGAAAATTCTACCTATTTTTTTATCGAAAAAGTTTAAGAAAACTCCTTCTTCAAGGATATTAATAATATCGTAAGTGGGGGAGTGTTCACTTATACTAAAATTATTCTAGTTTAAAAAAATAAGCGTATAAAATTAATGCACAACAATGATATGATATAGTATATATAGAAAAGAGGTGGACTATGAAAAAAACATTATTCATTATTTTAGGGTTATTAATGTTAACAATAGGTGCTGTTGGAGTTGTTCTTCCAGGGTTACCGACAACTATATTTTTAATTTTAGCTGCTTATTTTTTCACTCATAGCTCACCAAAACTATATAATTGGCTAATGAGTAACAAAACATTTGGACCAATTATTTCAAACTATACTAAATATCGTGGGATTACATCCAAAGATAGAAGAAATGCAATAATTACTATTTGGATAGTTATAATTGTTAGTATCATATTTGCTCAAAATATTTGGCTAATAGCTTTACTAATTGCCGTTGCCATTCTTCACACAATCTTTTTGTTTAGATTAAATCTTTTATCAACGTAAAAAGAAGAAAATATCAGATATGAAAAAAAATATAAAAAAAACACTTTTAAAAAGTGTTTTTTATTTTTAAGTTACTATACGGCAGCTTGTTTTGATTCTTTTAAGCTAAATGCAATTATTAAACCGATCGTTCCTGCAACTGCCGAGATTATAAATGTATTTGTGTAACTACCTGCAATTGTTTTAATGAATATTCCTGACAATGCAGCTAATCCATATGCTTGATAAACAATTCCATAATTAGCTCCGTATCTGAACGAACCAAATTGTTGATTTGTAAACGTAGGGAATAAAGCTAAGAAACCACCATACCCAACTGCGATACCGATAATACCAAGGTAGAACAGTACAGTTACATCAGCGAACAGTCCGATTGATAGTAATGATATAATTGTTATAACGAAAACACCTTTTAGAACATTTAGAGTACCAAGTTTGTCACTTAAATATCCTGATAATAATCTACTACTTGCATTTGATATTGCTAATATAGATACAAGTGATGCAGCAGCTGCTACACCTAAGTTAGCATCTAACCCGATATTTTTAGCAGCACCGAGTACTAGTAATCCAGGAATTACAGCTAACCAATACATAAACCATATCTTTTTGAACTTAGTAGTTCTAATCATTTCTTTTGTTGTAAAATCATTTTTAGTTTTGGTTAAAATAGTTTTTTCAAAGCCTTCAGGTAACGATACAAACTGTGCACCTATTACAATAATAATCATTGATATAAGACCAAGAATTAAAAATGCACCAGCAACATCGTAGTTTTCTAACAATTTTGAAATTACTTCTTTAAAAATAATACTACCTCCACCAAAGACAGCAACACTTAATCCGGTAATTGTTCCTTTATTATTAGGGAACCATTTAATTAATGTTGATAATGGGCAGACATAAACGAATCCAACACCAGCACCGGCAATAACACCATAAGTAAGATAAAGCATTGAAGGTGTAGTAGCAAGTGAAGAAAGCATTAACCCTCCACCATATAATAATCCACCAATCATCAATGTGATTCTTGGACCTTTTTTATCGACTAATTTTCCGGAGAAAATTGTACTAAATGCAAATACGAATTGTGCAATTGAATAAGTTATTAAAACTTGATCATCTGTCCAAGCTCTTTCATCTACGATTGCGGTACTAAAAATACTCCATGCATATAAACCTGCGATAGTAAGTTGAGCAGCTAAAGCTCCAAATAATACTGTGTACTTATTTTTAATCATTGTAACTCTCCTTGTATAGTAAATTTTTTGTGCATATAAAAAAAGAAGCATAGATTCCTCTTTTTTAAATATTATAGCATAAAGATATTAGATACCTACTTATTAATTCATTAATTGAAATGATTGTAAAAAGACTTAAGTTCGATTACTTAAACTTCATAGATTTAGTTATAACAATATGATAGTATATACTTGGTAAATAACTGAGGTGATTTAATGAATATAAAGAGTAAGATACTTAAATGTCCGATTTGTAATCGCCATTTAAGTAAAAATGATAAAGAAAACGTATTTAAATGTGATAATAATCATTCTTTTGATATTGCAAAACAAGGATATATTAACTTGCTTATGAGTAATCAAAATAAAGCAAAAATTCATGGCGATTCAAGTGAAATGTTAAATGCTAGAAAAGAGATTTTATTTGGTGGATATTACTACGGGATATCCAACCTATTAAATAAAACAATAAAAAGCGAATTAAATGATATAAATAAATCATATAATATTTTAGATATAGGAACCGGAGTTGGTTATTATGTTAAACAACTTAAAGACAAACTGTCTCGTTCTAATATGACTTACTATGGTATCGATATATCAAAACCTGGAATAAACGTTGCTGCAAAACTAGATAAAGATATTAATTTTATTGTCGGGTCTAATAGCAATCTCCCTTATCTCAAAAACAGTATCGACTTAATTATATCGATTTTTAGTCCACTCGATGAATCAGAATGTGAAAGAGTTTTAAAAGATAACGGAAAACTGATTGTTATTTCTCCGAATCGGAATCATCTTATTGAAATTAAGAAAGTCGTTTATCCTTCAATAATTGAAAAAAGAATAGATCGTAATGAATTATTATCTAAAAAGTTAATAAAGATTCAAAGTAGGCTATATAAGGAAGTAGTTAATATTCCTAAAAAAGATTTAAAAAACTTATTATTGATGACTCCACATTATTGGAAATCAAGTAAGGAAAATAAGGAAAACTTATATATCCTTGATTCACTTGATGTATCAATTGATATAGTACTTAATGTTTATCAATTAAACTAACAAAATAACAATAGGATAATTTTAGAAATAGAATTATCCTATTGTGGTATAATAGAGTAAATGCAAAGATTCATTACTTTTGAAAAGGAGATAATATTATGAAGATACTGATTAAAAATGCAAAAGCAATAATTACAATGAATGATAACAATGATGTATTATATAATCAAAATATGTTAATTGAAGATAATAAAATTGCTTATATTGGAACAAAAACTTTTGATGCTGATAAAGTAATTGATGCATCTTCAATGTACGTTTATCCAGGACTAATCAATACTCATCATCATTTGTATCAAACATTTACAAGAAATTTACCTGAAGTCCAAAATATGGAACTATTTCCATGGTTGAAATATTTATACGAAATATGGAAACACCTTGATGATGAAGTTATCTATTTAAGTTCAATGGTCGGAATGGGTGAACTTGTTAAATATGGATGTACAACAGTATTTGATCATCATTATGTATTTAGAAGTGATACAGAATGTGATTTTATTGATGTCCAAATGAATGCTGCTAAGGACTTAGGAGTTAGATTCCATGCGTCACGGGGAAGCATGTCTTTAGGTGTTGATGATGGTGGATTACCACCAATGAGTGTTGTTCAAACATTAGATGAAATATTAAAAGATAGTGAACGTTTAATTAAAAAATTTCACGATACATCTAAATACTCAATGAATCAGATTGTATTAGCTCCTTGCTCGCCTTTTAGTGTTAGTGACGAACTGATGATAGAAAGCGCTAAATTAGCTCGTAAATACGGAGTGAGGCTACATACGCATCTTGGGGAAACATTAGATGAAGATAATTACTGTATGGAAACTGCAAGTGCAAGACCACTTGCATATATGGAACGTTTAGGATGGACTGGAGAAGATGTATGGTTTGCGCATGGGATTCATTTTGATGATGAAGAATTGAAATTATTAGCAAAAACTAAAACAGGAGTTTGTCATTGTCCTGTTTCTAATCAAAAACTTTCATCTGGGATTGCAAGAATCAGCGAGATGGTTGAAATGGGTATTCCTGTTGGACTTGGCGTTGATGGTAGTGCGTCAAATGATGGATCAAACTTGCTTGCAGAACTTAGAGCAGGTTATTTACTGCAACGTTTAAGATATAGCAACAAATCAGTTACACCTAAAGGCATGCTTGAGATAGCGACTCGTGGTGGCGCTAAAATTTTAGGTAGAGATGATATTGGACATTTAGCTGTTGATATGGCAGCTGATATGTTTATGCTTGATATAAATCGTTTGGAGTTTGTTGGGACTAGTAAAGATCCAGTTGCCTTACTGACAACTGTTGGAGTAACACACCCTGTAACGTATACAATTATCAATGGTAAAGTTATCGTTGAAAATGGTGAAATCGTAACAATCAATGAACAAGAGATTGTCAAAGCGGCAAATATAAAATTTGAAGAGTTCATTAATAAGGATTAAAATAGAAAGAGTTATCAATATATTTTGATAACTCTTTCGTAATTTATAATAAAAAAATAATTATGAAAGTAATGGCAAGAATTTTATACGGGTGGTATAATTAAGATAATATGATATAAAATAAAAGCAACATGGGAGGATGTATACAATGAAACACTATGACATTGGAAACATACGCACCATTGCAGTTATGGGACATCATGGATCGGGCAAAACTTCTTTTATGGAATCAGTACTTCACGTAACGGGCTCGAAAGTACAAAAAGGTAGTATTGAAGAGAAAAATACAACGTCTGATTACTTACCTGAAGAACGAAAGCATCAAGCTTCTTTATCAATGAGTTTGATACCTGTTGAGTATAACAACTTTAAGTTTAATTTTTTAGATATTCCAGGTGATCGGGAATTTATTAGTGAAAGTCATCAAGCATTATCAGTTGTTAAAGGTGCAGTATTAATAATTGATGGAACAAAGGGAATTGATATTGGAACTGAACAAGTATTATTTGACTTAAGTGAAAGAAATATTCCAACAATTATCTTTGTTAATAAAATGGATAAAGAAAACATTAAGTTTGAAGTGTTAATCGATCGTCTTCATGAAATTATTGGAAATAAAGCTGTTCCATTCTTGTGGCCAGTTGTGAATGATAATGACTTTAGAGGATATGTAAATTTAATTGATATGAAATCTAGAGTACTAGAGGATGGAAAAATTATTGATCAAGAAATACCTGAAAGTATTTTAGAGAGAGTTACTGAGTTAAGAGAAAGCATCGTAGAATCTGTTGCTATGACTTCTGAAGAATTACTTGATAAACATTTCGCAGGAGAAGAATTATCGTATAAAGAAATCTGCACGGGTCTTAGAGAAGGCGTTTTATCAGGAGATTTAAAACCGATTGTAATTGGTTCAGCTATTAAAGATATTGGTGTTAGAGATATATTAGATATGTTTGCACAATTTATGCCTGCGCCAAATGACTTAAAACCAAAAGCAGGTATCAATCCTGAAACTAAAGAAGTGATAGTACGTAATACCAGCAATGACGAACCATTCTCTGCATACGTCTTTAAAACAACAATTGATCCATTTGTCGGAACAATGAGTTTAATTAAAATATTCTCAGGTTCAATAACTAGTGGGCAAAAAGTATTGATTAGTAACACAAATAAAATTGTAAAAATTAGTAATTTATCGTTACTTTGTGGTAAAGAACAAAGTGATGTAGATACATTGTACGCAGGAGATATCGGAACAATTAATAAAATTGATGAACTATTTACAGGATGTACTATATCTGATCCAAAAGCACCAATTTTATTCGAAGGACCTGAGTTTCCAACCCCAACAATTTACGTTGCTATTAAACCAAAAAACAAACATGATGAAGATAAAATATCTTCAGCGCTTCATCGATTGGTTATTGAAGATCCTTCATTTGTATTCAAAAGAAATGCAGAAACTGCTCAATTGTTAATTGGTGGTCAAGGAATGAATCATATTAACTATTTATTAGAAAAAATGAAAAATATGTTTAATGTTGAAGTTGAAATTTTGGAACAAAAAATTGTTTATCGTGAAACAATTAAATCTTCAGTTGAAGTTGAAGGAAGACATAAAAAACAATCAGGTGGGTCAGGTCAATTTGGTGTTGTGAAAATATTATTTGAACCAATAAATCCTAATGAATTTGATTTTGTATTTGAAGAAAAAATTCACGGTGGGACAGTACCAAGAAACTATTTCCCAGCAGTAGAAAAAGGATTAATCGAAATATTCCAAGAGGGACCATTAGCTGGTTTCCCAGTTATTGGAATTAAAGCGACTTTACTAGATGGATCATATCACGCTGTTGATTCAAATGAAATATCATTTAGATTGGCAGCACAACAAGCATATAAAAATGCTTGTGAGACTATTAAACAAACAATTCTTGAACCAATTATGAAACTTGAAATAATTATAAGAGAAGAGTATGTTGGTGATGTTATGGGCGATATTAATAAACGTCGTGGGAGTGTCCTTGGAATGGATGTTTTAACGGGTGGTAAACAGAAGATTCATGCTGAAATTCCTGAATCTGAAATAATTCGTTATTCAATTGAATTAAAAGCAATGACACAAGGAACGGGTACATTTAAACGTGAATTCTTACGCTATGAAGAAGTGCCTAACATGTTAATTGCAAAAATTGTTGAATTGAGCAAATAAATAAACAGTACAATTAGACTTTTCTAATTGTACTGTTTTAATTGTAAATACGAGAGTAATCTCAAACAATAAAAAAATAATTTATTAGATCGGTAATCACTATTTTTTGATGGTAAATATTTAATCTTATGAGAATTATTTGATATGTCGCACGATTATGATAAAATTATTAGTATATAGAAGTTTTTGGTAGTTATGAAAAGGAGCTGAATTTTATGAATGTTAATAATGAAAATGAACTAACAAAGGACATTTACAAATCATTACTACTAGCAATAGAATTCGGAATTATTGCTACTGATTTAAATCTAAAGGTTATTTTCCTTAATAAAACTGGAGAACTACTTACAGGATGGAGTCAAATAGATGCCATAGGGAAAGATATAAGCTTAGTCTTTGAAATGAATAATGAGTTAACTAATGAAACAATTTCTCAACTATTTAACGAAGTCATTAATACAGGTGAGTCTAAAAAGATTTATAGAGAATCAATATTAGTTTCTAAAAAGGGGTTTGATACACCTATTTCAGATAATATTACAGCGATGTTGACAAATGATGAAAAGGTAATAGGAGCAATTCTTGTTTTTAGAGATCATAGTGATCAAATTCAAAAACAAAACGAACTTGAGTTTATAAACTATCATGATCAACTAACGGGTGTTTACAATCGTAGATATTACAAAATGCAGTTAGAAAATATGATGATAAAAGATAATTTACCTCTGAGTTTGATAATGTGTGACGTTAACGGTCTAAAACTTATAAACGATGCATTCGGACATAAAGCTGGAGATGAGTTGCTTAAAAAAGTTGCTACTACAATGCAAACAGGTTGTCGAGCAAATGATGTAATAACAAGAATAGGTGGTGATGAATTTGTTATTATACTGCCTAAGACAAATGAAATTGCAGCAAAAATGGTAATAGAAAGAATTAATATTCTTGCAAAATTCGAAAAAGTTGAAAATCTTGATATATCTATATCATTTGGTTCTGGTACGAAAACGAAACCAGAGGAAGATATTGTTAACATATTCAAACGAGCTGAAGATGATATGTATGAATCCAAACTAAACTCAAGTACTGATATGCGAAAAAAAACAATCCAAATGATAATTAAGAAACTTAATGAAAAAAGTGTATATGAAAAAAAACATGCTGATGGTGTAAGCATACTCTGCAAAAATTTTGCTCAGCAACTAAATTTTGCTCAGGACCTAATAACAGAATTAGAACTTGCTGGTAAAATGCATGATATTGGTAAAATTAACGTTTCTAGTTTGATATTAAATAAACCATCAAGTTTATCTTTGACTGAATGGAAAGAAATGAAAAGACATTCAGAAATAGGATATCGAATATTGAGTTCACTTAATGAATATTCTGACATTGCAGAACATGTGCTGCAACATCATGAAAACTATAATGGGTCAGGATATCCTAAAGGTTTAAAAGAAAAAGAGATTACAGCTCAAGCAAGAATTTTACGAATTGCTGATGCATACGATGCAATGACGAGGAATCATTCATATAAAACAAAACTTACAAAAAGAGAAGCGATAAATGAAATGAGGACAAAGTCTGGAATTGATTTCGATCCTGATTTTTTAGAACTTTTTATTAATAAAGTAATATAGAGTAAAAAAAATTGTAAGATATTATCTTACAATTTTTTTGATTATTCAGTAGTTGATTTAACTTCGTAATTAGTGAAAGTACAGACACCTTCTAAAAACGTATTATCTAAATATTCTCGTACTGTTCCTACATTATCGACATTTGTTTGAACTATTGCTTTCATATCGTAACTTTGAAGAGTTCCGTTTGTATAAAACTCGTAAACAGTACTATCTTTATAAATGTATTCAAAGGTATCTCCTTGGGGACAAACAGCTAGGGTAGAACCATCAGGTATAGTAATATCGTCAGAATTACTACACGCTGTTAAGAAAATAACGAATGTAACTAAAATTAACAATTTTTTCATACTATTCCTCCTTTTATTTTTTATAATAAGAAACAACTTTGTGTTTCGAACTATAATTCAATTTTACACGACATCGGATTTTAATACAAATTTTATCGAAAAAGTTTAAGAAAACTCCTTCTTCAAGGATATTAATAATATCGTAAGTGGGGGATGAATTAAACACGAATTATAAGTGAACCCAAGT
>JASFZA010000024.1:0-11663 GCA_045046715.1 Candidatus Izemoplasma sp. | reverse complement strand
AAGATTGTTGTTGATTCTAATCCAGACGTTGTTAATCACAATATTGAAACAGTTAGAAGGCTATCTAAAGGATTCAGAGATAATGCTGATTATGATCGCAGTTTAGAAGTCTTAAGTAATGTTAAGAAACTTAACAGTAAAATGTTAACTAAATCTGGTGTGATGGTAGGTATTGGTGAAACATTTGAAGAAATAACAAAAGTTATGGATGATTTAAGATCACATAGCTGTGATATTTTAACAATAGGACAATACTTAAGACCATCAATGAACCATGCCGAAGTTAAAGAATATGTAACACTAAAAAGATTTGAAGAGTATAAAGTCTTAGGAAAAGAAAAAGGATTTAGATATATCGCAAGTGGACCACTTGTTAGAAGTAGTTATCAAGCTAAAAAACAATTTGAAGGAGAGTAGATAGAATGAAAACAGTACTTTATGATAATCACGTTTCTTTAAATGCAAAAATGGTTGATTTTGCAGGCTTTGAAATGCCGATTAGCTATACGTCTATAACTGAAGAACATATGTATGTTCGTAAAAAATGCGGATTATTTGATGTTTCTCATATGGGTGAGTTTTATATTAAAGGTAAAGAAGCAGAGAAGTTTGTTGATTCGATATTTACTAATGATGTTACTGTAATGAACGACGGACAAGTATTATATGGAATGATGCTTTACCCTAGTGGTGGAGTTGTTGATGACTTGCTAGTTTATAAAGTAAATAGTGAATTTTACTTTTTAGTAGTAAACGCATCAAATGCAGATAAAGATTTTGCATGGGTTCTTAAAAATAATAGATTTGATTGTATTGCGACAAATGAATCAGACAATTATTCAGAGATTGCTTTACAAGGCCCATTTGCTGAAAAGTTATTAAGTAAACATACTAGTTATGACTTAACAACTTTATCATTCTTTACATTTGCTAATATCGAAATTAATGGATTAACATATCTAGTATCGCGAACTGGTTATACTGGTGAAGATGGATTTGAAATTTATGGTGATCATCAAGATATTAAAAAAGTATGGGAATTACTACTATCAAATGGTGAAGAATTTATTAAACCATGTGGCCTTGGTTGTAGAGACACATTAAGATTTGAAGTAGCATTACCACTTTATGGAAATGAGTTAAGTAAAGATATTACACCACTTGAAGCAAGCTTATCATTTGCCGTTAGACTTAACGCTGGTGATTTTATTGGGAAAGATGTTCTAGTAGCACAAAAAGCTAATAAAACAACAAGACGGATTGTCGGTGTTCAACTAATTGGCAAAGGTATTTTACGACATGGTTATGAAATTTTCCATGAAGACACTTTAGTTGGCGTTATTACAACAGGTTATAAATCACCATCAACTGGTGAAGTAGTGGCTATGGCGATGATTGATCGTCCATACGATAAACGCGGGACAGAGTTAAAAGTTGCAGTAAGAAATAAGTTTAAAGATATTAAAGTAAGAAATAAAAAATTCTATGATAAGAATTATAAAGAAGACTAAGGAGAGATATATTATGAGTAAAGTTATTGACGGATTATATTATGCAGAGTCACACGAATGGGTTAAAGTTGAAGCAGGATTTGCATTTATCGGGATTACTGATTATGCACAAGAAAGTTTAGGGGAAATCGTATTTGTTGAATTACCTGAAGAAGACGATAATGTTGAAGCAGGTGCTGATTTTGCAGCTATTGAATCAGTAAAAGCAGCATCAGATATTATGTCTCCAGTTACTGGCGTAATTGTTGCTGTTAACGAAGATTTAGAAGACGGACCAGAATTACTAAATGAAGATCCATATGAAAACTGGATTATTAAAGTTGAACTAGAAAACAAATCAGAATTAGACAAATTATTAAACAAAGAAGAATATCTTAAGATTTGCGAATAGGAGTGATTTAAATGTTTAAATATTTACCTCATACTGAATCAGAAATTAAAGAAATGCTAGAGGTAATTGGTATTGATAATATTGATGAATTATTTAATGAAGTTCCGCAAGAATTGCTAGGACATGATTTTGATATCCCTAATTCTAAAAGCGAACTAGAAATTAATAAATTCTTTAAAAATTTAGCAGGTAAAAACAAAGAATTAATCTCGTTTATGGGTGCTGGTGCATATGATCATTACACACCATCAATCATTAAACATTTAATTTCACGTCAAGAGTTTTTAACTGCATATACACCGTACCAACCTGAAATTTCTCAAGGGACATTACAGTATATATTTGAGTTCCAAAGTATGATTTCAACACTTACAGGAATGGATGTAGCTAATGCATCAATGTATGATGGAGCAACATCAACTGCTGAAGCAATGTTTATGGCATGTAATGCCAAAAAACGAAAAAAGATTCTTATTTCAAGAACGCTTAATCCTAATATTATAAAAGTTATTGAGACATATGCTCATTATAAATATATTGAAGTTGAATATATTGAAGAAGTTGACGGTGTTACAAGTTTAGCTGACTTAAAAAGTAAGTTAACTAAAGATATCGCTGGAGTTATAGTTCAAACACCTAACTTTTATGGAAATATTGAAGATTATACTGGTTTTAGTGACGCAATTGCCGAAGTTAAAGGTGTCTTCATAATTAACCAAGACCCAAGTACACTTAGTGTTTTAAAAACGCCACGTGAATGGGGTGCTGATGTTGCTGTTGGTGATTGTCAAACATTTGGAATTCCCTTAGCTTATGGTGGACCTTATGTTGGTTATTTCGCAACGACAACAAAACTAATGAGAAAAATGCCTGGTAGAATCTGCGGTGTTACCCAAGATACTGACGGTAAACGTGGATTTGTTTTAACGCTTCAAGCAAGAGAACAACATATCAGACGTGAAAAAGCAAATTCTAATATTTGTTCAAACCAAAGCTTAATGGCTTTGTATGTAACAATATATATGGCTGTAATGGGTAAACAAGGTATTAAAGAAGTTCAAACAATGTCTTCTAATGCAACTCATTACTTATATGAAAAACTAATTGCTTTAGATCAATTTGAAGCAGCATATAACCAAGAATTCTTCAAAGAATTTACTGTTAAAACAACAATAGATCCTAAAGTTATTACCGATAAGCTACTAAAACAAGGTATCTTAGGACCACTTTCATTAGGTAAATATGATGCTGATAAAGCTAATTATTTATTATTCAGTGTTACTGAAAAACGAACACTTGAAGAAGTAGACCAGTTAATTAGTATTTTGGAGGTGTTATAATGTTTTATGATAGCTTAATATTCGAAATATCTAAAAAAGGACATAAAGGGTATACATTGCCAAAAAGTGAGTTTAAAGAGTATGTTATACCTGAAAACTTAAAAAGAATAGAAGAACCATTACTACCAGAAGTAAGTGAATTTGAAACGGTGAGACACTATACAAACGTAAGTTTTAAAAACTTTGGTGTTGAAAAAGGATTCTATCCACTTGGTTCTTGTACAATGAAGTATAACCCGAAGATTAATGAAGAAATAGCTGGGATGAGCGGATTTCAAAATATTCATCCGTATCAACCAGTAGAAACTGCACAAGGTACATTAGAAATTTACTATGAAACTCAAAAACTATTATCGGAGTTATCAGGACTTCATACATTTAGCTTAAACCCATATGCTGGGGCACATGGTGAGTTAGCTGGTTTAATGATTATGAAGAAATATCATGAAGATAGAGGCGACTTTAATCGAACTAAAATAATTGTTCCTGACAGTGCTCATGGGACAAACCCAGCAAGTGCAACTGTTGCTGGATTTAAAAGTGTAGAAGTGAAATCTAACTTTGATGGAACGGTTAATATTGAATCTTTAAAAGAATTGATTACTGACGAAATTGCGGGAATTATGCTTACTAACCCAAATACTATCGGTATGTTTGAAAAAGATATTTTAGAAATCGCTGGTTTGATTCATGACGCTGGCGGGTTACTATACTATGATGGAGCAAATCTTAACCCATTACTAGGGCTAGTAAGACCAGGAGATATGGGGTTTGATATTATGCATATCAATCTTCATAAAACGTTCTCAACACCTCATGGTGGAGGCGGACCTGGGAGTGGACCTGTTGGAGTTTGTGAACGTTTAGTTCACTTGCTACCTAGTCCTGTTATTAAAAAAGTAAATGATAAATTTATTGTCGAAGATACTAACGACACAGCAATTGGTCAAGTATCACATTTCTATGGAAATATGGGTATTGTTATCCGTGCTTATACTTACATCTTAACTGTTGGTAAAGAAAATATTAGTAATATTGGACGCCACAGTGTGCTTAATGCAAATTATATTAAAGAATCACTTAAAAGTGATTATTTATTACCAATTGAAGGGGTTTGTAAACATGAATTTGTCTTTGATGGATTAATTGATAAATCAGCTCACGTAACAACATTAGATGTTGCTAAACGTATGCTTGACTATGATGTTCATCCACCAACTGTTTACTTCCCATTATTATTTAAAGAAAGTTTAATGATTGAACCTACTGAAACAGAATCAAAATTAACTTTAGACGGATTTATTGAAGTTATGAAAACGATAGCTGAAGAAGCTCGTACAAATCCAGATTTAGTTAAAGGAGCGCCATATAACACAGTTGTAAAACGACTTGATGAAGCAATGGCTGCTCGTAACCCTCGTGTTAAATATACAGATTTGCTTAAATGATTGATTTAGTAATAATTGGCGCTGGACCTGGCGGATTCGATACTGCAATTTATGCAGCTGAACATGGCTTAGAGACAGTTTTAATTGAAAAACACATTGTTGGTGGAACTTGCTTAAATGTTGGTTGTATCCCAACAAAAACACTATACCAAAATGCTAAAACAATAAAAAATATGAAAGAGTTATCAACTTTAGGAATTAAGGTTGATAACTTTGCCATAGATTATGAACAAATAAAAACACGAAAAGAAGAAATAGTAGAAAACCAAGTAGGAAATATCTTAAATTCATTAAAAAAATTAGGCGTAACACTGATCCAAGGTGAAGCACAAATATTAACAAAAAATACTGTCATGGTAAATGATGAAGTTATTGAAGCTAAAAATATAATTATCGCAACTGGGTCAGTACCTAAAGTATTCCCTTTTAAAGGAATTGACCTCGATATTGTTAATGACTCAGCAGGAATTCTTTCTTTGGAAACATTTCCTAAAAAAATGATTATTGTTGGTGCTGGTGTTATTGGTTGCGAAATCGCAACAATCTTTAACTATTTTGACTGTGAAATAACACTTGTTGAATATGCTAAAGAAATTTTACCACCACTTGATAAAGACGTAAAAAAAAGAGCGAGAAACTTATATAAACGTCAAGGTCTTAAAATTTATACATCATCTACTTTAGATGAACTAAAAGAAGTAGATGGTAAGTATTTTGCAAGTCTTACAGTAAAAGGCAAAGAACTAATTGTTGAAACAGATTATGTATTACTAGCAACAGGACGTAGTCCAGCATTTGGTAATTTAGATCTTAAGGGTCTAGGGATTGAATATAGCGACTCAGGTATTAACGTTAATGATAACTTTGAGACTAGTGTTGAAGGTGTATATGCAATCGGTGATGTTACTGGAATCTTAATGCTTGCACATAAAGCAACGTATGACGGCTATAAAGTAGTATCAACAATTTTAAATAAACAAATGGATATTAATTTTGATTTAGTACCTTCAGTTGTTTTTAGTTTTCCTGAAATTGCAATTATTGGTAAAACTGAACAAGAACTTGAGGGAACTGAATATACGACAAATAAATACTTATATAAAACCAACGCAAAAGCTGCAGCGATGAATGAAACTGATGGTTTCATTAAAATGATAATCGATCAAGATAGAATTTTAATTGGCTGCCATATTATCGGTGCTCATGCTGCGGATATAATCCATGAAGTAAGCGGATTAATGTACAAAAATATTAGTATTGATGAGTACAAAAATATTATTCATGCTCATCCGACATTAAGTGAAATTGTTGGAGAATGTATTAAAGGATTTGAATAAAATAAAGGTAACCCGTCGGGTTACCTTTTAATATTATTCGTAGCCAAATTCACTTGTTTCAAATGTCCAATAACCATCACTTGAGAATACAGAATCAAATGTTGGTACATTAGCAAAAGAATCTTCGTAATTAGTATGATTTATGTTATTAATCTGGAATCTTGTATTATCTTCATCAGTACTAGGAACTGCGTAGTAGTAACTAATTCCTGACCACCAGTTATCATAAGGATATAAGTAACCGGTATAACTATTAACGACAATACCGTTAACTTCGGTTAATCCTTCATCTAATACCTGGATTGGGTTAAGTGAATTTCCTAATGCTTGGGCAAAAAGACTTCCTTCATATAAGAAAATCGAATGAATTGCGTCAATTTCAATTGATTCTTCAGTAAGCATAAAAGCTGATATATTTGACAAGTTTTCAGGGCCACTCATACCTTCATTAACAAACATTCTTTGGAACCTTATATTATCCTTTGAAAGAATTGTTAATCCATAGTTATTTCCGTTTGTCACAATACCTTCATCATTATTCATATTGATAATCGTTTCACCTTGAACAAAGAACGAACCTTCGATGTTAAGGGTATCGCCATTAAAGATTAAATTACCTAAAACAACAAAGTTACCTTTAACTGAAGTTAAGTTGTCACTTGAATTGAAAATTAAATCGCCCAAAATAATTAAGGCATCAGATTCATTTCTAATTGCAATATTTTGCGTTATTGTTAAGTCACCGTCATAAACTGATGAATCTCTGAATGTACGGTTTCTGTTATAATTAGCTCCAGTAACATCATCAAAGTAATAATCATCGGTATAAGCTCTTATTTCACTTTCAATATTATTCCAATCAATTGCATTTGGTAATTGTCGGTCATTCGTTGGTGCATATAATTGAACATATTCAAAGAAATATGTATCAAAGTCAAATGATGTAAAGAAGTCAGTAATAATCATGTCACCTTCAAGACCTTTATCAGATAAGCTTGATCCCCATACTTCATCATAAACATTAGGAGTAGTATCTCGCATAATTATTGAATCCTCAGCAGTATCGCCGGTAACGCTCCAACAGTTATTATCATCACAGTAGTTATAATCATTACTATAAACGGATGTTAAACTGCCGTTATATGAATACAGTGGAAATTCACTTTCAAGAGCACGCCAATCTTCATATAGTTCATCGTAGAAGTAAGGATAGTCACTTATCATTACACGATTACCGTATAACTTAGCGTCGTTATATATCCCGCCGTTTAAGATTAAGTCACCACTCGTTGCCAAACTAAATTCAAACGGTGCAAATGAATCTAACGTTGACCCGTAAGTAGACACATAAACTTCTAAAAATACAACACGTCCAGTTGATAGTGTAACACTAAATTTATAAGCATAAGTTTCAGCATTATTCGTTGCAATACCAAAATTAGGTTTTGAAGAAGTTATATCTAGCACGTCAACATCAAGCTCAGCTTTAATTCGACTAATTTCAGTATTATTAAAATTATCAATGTCTTCTGTTAATGTAATGAACGTTTCAAATTGATTAACAGCTTCGGTTATTAATGCTTTAGCTTCATTTTCTTCTGTTGTTAAGTTTAAGTGATTAGTTGTATTAGAAGCAAGATTAACAGTTAATACAGTTATTGATGTTAATGAAAACGTCAAAATAGCAACCACAATTAAAGCAACACTCATGATGCTTCCGTGGTCGTTTTTTATTTGATTTCCTTTAATAAGTTTTTTCATCTAATCACATCTTTTCTAAACGATAATTGTCGTTGTAAATGTTTGGGTATCAATGACAGAGCCATTGGGCAATGTTATCTCAATTACGAGTGTAATTTCGATGATGATTGATTCATAACCTTGTTGTTCATCACCATTAATATCAGTAAAAGTTTGTAAGCCTCCGATTGGAGTAAATACCATACTAGATCCGGTGATAAATGCTACAGTATCAGCATGAATTTGATTTGAATCATAGAGAAACGATTCGTCATTTTTATTATAAACAATTGTTACAGTTTCTTCTGAAGTATTATCCCATTTTATTTCACCTGTATTAGGATCTACTGTGATATCATAATGGTAAAGCTCAATTACAGTTTGGTTTGAATCATCTTGAATTAGCTTGGCGTATTGTGGACCAAAGCTAAATACTCTATTTTGTAGTAATTCACCAATATAATAAGATTCATTTAACATCCGGTTATCATATTCTAATTTTGCTTTTGCTGTTAAAGTCATTGATAAGAGACCCATTAACATGGAAATGATAACACTACTAATAATAATCGTTATAAGTAGTTCAATAAGTGTAACACCTTTTGTCGATTTAAGATTAGTCATTATTAATCAATCCCTTCTGTTTAGTTTCTCCGAAGGAACCATCAGCGTATCTAATCCAGACATGAATTCTTAATAAATCATCATTAATATTTGTATCCTCAGTAAGTAACGCTATATCTTCACGAACAATACTAGGGATATCAGTATTAGTACTTAACGTATCAATCTGATTTTGCGTTAAAGAATAATCATAAATGAATACTCTAAATGTTGTTTCATCAAAAGTTAAGTTATTCCATATTGTATCGAAGATTCTTAAACAAAGATCTTCATCATCAGGGAAGACTAATATGCTACAGTTAGCTTCAGTAAGTTCGATGTAATAATCACCATTTGCATTTGCGGTATCAACTTTATTTGATAAATCTTGATAAGACAGTTTATTAAAAGCATAAATAGTAGTTTCTGTGATAGTTACAGCACTCTTTCTGTCATGCATAATACTGTTAACTTCAAAACTATCTACAAGCGATGTTAGAAGAGGGAATATGATAGCTGAAGTGATGATGATCATCGCTAGTAATTCAACCATAGAAAAACCGTGTTTATTCTTTAACATAGGTAATTCTCCTCTCTCCTTATAAATTTATTATATTATACCATTATTTGCCTTTAAAGTAAATGTAATATGCTTATTGAACTATTTGAAAAAGAAGTAAAAAACTTATTTTTTTTGTTTTTATTGGGAACAACAAATCAAACAAGTAAAAACAGGTAAAAACAATAATGATTTATTTTGATTAAATGGCTAGGGTATAGTATAATATTTATAATTATATAGATGGATAGGGTGATTTAATGAGTACACAATTTAAAAATAGTAATTTATCATATTATTTATACTCATCGATAGTAATAATAATAGGTGCTGCATCAGTATTTGTTTTCTGGTATATGTTTAATGGCTATAAGGCTGGGTCATATTCAGAAAATACTTTATTAGGTAGTGTCTACTTAGAAGGCTACGATGAATCAGACGTTGCAGGAAAGATGACTTCAAGAATTGATGATTGGTTGTTAGACGACACAATCGTTTTTGAAATCACATATCAAGGATATTCATATGAATTTGATCGTGAATTACTTGATTTTAATATTGAAACATCAATTGATGATATTACAAATGGAATTACTAACGATTTATATGTGAGTTATAATGATACAAATAAGAATTTTGTAATTAATGAAATTAGGACTTCAATCTTTTTAAACGGAATTGAAACTGAATTTGATTTAGATGCGATATTAGAAAGAGTAATATATGACGCAAGCTACATGAAATCATTTTCAAGTAGCGAACTTGAAGATTATTTGATTGATAAAGAAACTTCATTTGTTGTTATTCATCAAAATATTGTTGAAACACCAGCATTATTTGATGTTAACAATTTAATGATAAAGATTAACAATAATTTTGATGATGGGGTTGTTACTGTAAATTCAAATGAATTGTTTAGTGTTTTAGAAATCTTTGATGGACAATTTACAGAAGATGAAATGACAATGATTGCAATTGGGATGTTAGATAATATAAAATATACAAACTTTGTGATTCACGAAAGTCATTATAATACAGAACTTGGTGGACCGGTAACTGGTGAGTTATATGATTTAACAAATTATCCTTACTTTGGTAAACAAACAAGAGTTGTTCCTTCCCTTGATGATGATTTTAGTTTTTATAATCCAAATGATGGATTTTATGAATTTACATTTAGTATTGTCTCAGCAAATGAGATTATGGTGACTATGAGTGGCTTAGCGTTTGTTGACACAATAATTGTTACAGAAACAATAACGATTATTAACTATATAACACAAGAAACAGATGATATCGAAGCACTACGAGATGGAAAGTTTGGGAAAATAGTAGAAGTAAACCGTAGAATAATAAATAGTTATGGTGATGAAATTATTGATGGAATAATAATTTTTGAGTTTTACAAACCAGAAACTGAAATAATTTTAGATATAGAATAGGAAAATCGTTGGATAGGATGTGATTAAATGGCTAGAAATGTTCAAAAACGTCTTGGTGACGTTTTACTTGAAGAAGGAATAGTAAATGAGAAACAAATAAACGAGGTTTTAAGACGTCGTGAAAAAGGTGAGAAAATTGGTGAGGCATTGATCCGATTTGGTTATTGTAAAGATACTCAAATAGTTGATGCATTGCAATCATCTTTAGGTATTAAAAGAGTAAACTTAGGACTTGTCTTCATCGATGAAGCTGTCCTAAAACTTTTGGATGAAGAATTTGTTACAAAACAAAAAATAATGCCGATTAATATTCATGGGCGAAGAATTGTAATTGCAACAAATGATCCTTTAGACTTCCCGACAATTGAAAATGTGCGGTTACGTACTGGGATGAATGTTGAAGTTGTATTAGCTACTAAAGATGATATTGAAACAGCGATTGCTCGTTACTATGGATTTAGTAAAACATTAAAATCTTTGGGAATTGAAGTTGATGATGATAAAAAGCCTGAAGAAAAGTTTTATGAAGAAATATTGGCTGACGCAGAAGAAGATCAAAATGAGTCGCCGATTATTCAATTAGTTAATCAGATTTTACTTACTGCAGTTAAAACTGAGTCAAGTGATATTCATATTGACCCGACTGATATTGAATTTAAAATTAGATATCGTGTCGATGGTGTGTTAGCTACTGAAAGAGTTTTACCTAAAGTAATCTTGCCGAAGTTAATTTCAAGAATAAAAGTTATGTCTCACATGGACATTACTGATACAAGATTACCCCAAGATGGTCGAATAAAAACAATTATTGAAGGTCGACCAATTGACCTTCGTATTTCAACATTACCAACAGTTCGTGGTGAAAAAGCTGTACTACGTGTCCTCGACTTATCACGTGACTCAACAGGGATTGATCGACTTGGATTTACTGAAGAAGAGGAAAAGATTTTTAGAAGATTAATAAGTCGTCCAAATGGGATTGTTTTAGTATCTGGACCAACAGGTTCAGGGAAAACAACTTCTTTATATGCTTGTTTAGACGAGTTAAATCAAGACCATGTAAATATTATCACAGTTGAAGACCCTGTGGAAATTGAACTTGAAGGTGTTAATCAAGTAAATATTAATCCTGATATTGATTTTACTTTTGCAAATGCATTAAGATCAATTTTACGTCAAGATCCAGACATTATAATGGTTGGGGAGATTCGTGATACTGAAACAGCGCAAATCGCTGTTAAAGCTTCGCTTACTGGACATTTAGTATTAAGTACAATTCATACAAACAGTGC
>JASFZA010000023.1:0-5717 GCA_045046715.1 Candidatus Izemoplasma sp. | reverse complement strand
AATTTGTTTTTTATCATTAGTTAAAAATTCATAATAGAAAAACGTATAATGTAATAATTTATAATAAAAAGACTTTTCTTTGCCTTTTTTTGAGATTAAATTATACATTTTTACGTATGTTTCTTCATCCCCTTTATACAAGTATAGATTTGTTACAAGGACATTGATATAATACTTTCTTTTATGGGTTTTTAGAAATTCTAATATCTTATCATATTCTCTAAGCAACAGCATACTATTATAATAATCTATAATTTCTTTATATTTTTTTAGTTTTATCTTTCTGTACATTATCGCACTTAGCATTAATGTGAAACAAATACCATTTATAATTAAAAAATATAGATTACGTGAAGCGATTGACAATATTGTAAGTACAACTAAATACACAATGATAATGATATATTCATAATTGTTTTTATTCATAATTATCTCCTTATCAATATTTGAAATATATATATGAAGTTTCTTTTCCCGCAAGCATTTCCGGTTATTTATTAACACTTTGAGTGTATCCAGATATTCAATCACTCCCAAGATAATGCTTTATATCTTAGATATTGTAATTGACATTTCCCCAATAATATTAAAAACCTTTGTGTTTACTTAAAGTGTAATTATCCTTCAATTGAAAAGTATTTCTCTAACCGGTTCATGTTCGGCGAACCAGCTGTCCCTGGAAATGCCCCTAACTGTAATAAGAGATATAATTCTCTTGGGTCAGTACTACCGCTTTTCAATCTTAAAACTCTAAAGACTAATATATACCGATGAATCAAATTTTCAATACTGTGTAATACAAAATATCCTGCAACCGAAACTAGTAACGGATATGAAACATAAAGATTTAAATACAAATACATAAACATAAGCAGAATAATTGAAACAATAATAAATAATACAAATAGTGACTCCTTGAAAAGTTTCCTTTTGACTTCATCAAATTCATTTGCATTATTTAACTTTACAAAACATTGCTCTTTATTGTTGTTAAAATCATTATAAAATTTCCAAACTGATGTAAATTTCATATCAGTATAAACATTTGTTAATGTTGAACCTTTTAAATTATACATGCTTTTAGGTACCCAAAGTTTTCTAATAAATATATTTTCAATAAATGTGTTAAATAAGATTGGAAAAATATATGAAATCTTTAGTATTTGTTTTTGTTTAGTTATATCCTTGCTGAAAGTATTCGTTAGATTAAATAATAATATTATGACTACCAAAATCAAATAAAGTAAGAAAATAGATTGTATTACAAAATTATTAATATACCTGTTAAAAAGGAATATGAAAACAAGAATATTTAAGATTGTTGTTACAAAGTGATATATTACATCTCTTTTTATAAAATCAGTCATATTAATTATCTCCTTATCAATATTTGTGATATAGAAATATTCATTTCCATTGTAGTTCATACTTAACAAAGAACCATCAACATCATAACTATAATAAATAGTTGCCAAAGCTCCTCTAGTCTCAATAATTACCTTGTCACCATAAAGTATATAAAAAAGTATTAAATACTTTTAGCAATTTAATACTTCAATTGCTAATAATCAATTATTTTAGTTATTATTTAATAAACAAAAGGTAAAATCCTAATGAAAGAAAAATAAATTAGTTTGTTCCTAAAAAATAAAAATATACTAAAACTGATACATGCTAGTGCCCCAATTAGAAGTGCAATTTGAAAAATCAGTTCCATAACCTATCTCATCCTTTCTTTGAATCTTTAATTTTATCAAATGAAAACTTAATATTTTGAATTAGCCCTACAAAATTATCGTCTTTTATTAAACCGTCAATTTCTTCAATATTATTACACTCTTTTACACTATCTATAATTAAGTTTATATATGTCTTTGCTTTTAAGTAAGTTTCTACAGCTTTAACCGCTTCTTTTGAAGACAGTGCAAATGGGAAAAAATTTTGAAAGAATGCTCCTTCATTATCTGTAGCCTCAATTAAAACAATATACTTTTTTATCATTTTATTCTCTCCTCTGATATGCAATTATCCTAAATTTAACTTAATTCAATAATATACTATTACAAATCTAAAAAACATAAAAATCGAATTATAATTCAACCTCTATTTCGGGTAGTTATAATTACAGCTATACCTAAAGCAACAACATCAGCTGTCTAGGCAATGGAGAATAACACATTGCGACTCTTCCTGCTCCACTATGCGTATAGCTATAACTTCCAAAAGTCACTTGAGCAATTAACAAAAGGTGAAGGAATCATACACTCTGATCAAGGAGCTTTATATTTTGACTATAAATATATAAACCATATCAAAAAACTTGGATCCAAGCGAGGCATGTCTCGAAAAGGAGCGTGTTGGGAGAATCCACCCATAGAGAACTGGTTCTCACAGATTAAAGAAGAACGGCTTATAACAGATGGATTAATGAGTAAAAAGGAAACAAAGAAAGCAATAAAAAAATACGTTCATTGGTATAACCATGAACGTATTCAGAAAGCTTTAAACTACTTATCACCAATCAAATATTCACTATATTTCTAGTTTTATTTTATACTGTCTACTTGACAGGGTATATAATCATTAGGTCCTGTTTTTGAATTAAACTATTTAAATAGCCTCTGCAAGGTCAACTGATATATTAATTAAATTAACGATTGCGCTTGAAAATAAATAGGCAAATATAATTGATCCGAAAATATAAAATATTTGGATTTGCCATGTTGAGTTTCTTTTAAATATTTTTGTTGTATCAATAGCCATTACTACTTGAAGCATTATTGTTAGTGTTATAAAGAAAATAAATATCTCAAATAAAAGACTTAAAGTATTATCCATAAAGTATTACACTCCTATCCAGTTATGATATCTGGTAAGTTATCATTTGGTTGCGCTCTGATAACTATTACTATATTATTTGGTAAACATGTTATTGGTCTTAAGGGTGATGAAGTAAGTCCTTGGATTTGACAAATATTCTTTGGCGAAGTTTCATCAATCACTCTTACTTGATGATTGATGTACTCGATAATTACTGGTCCGTTTGAACCTTCAACAGTATATAAAAAATCTTGATCATCAATTTCAAGGATGTAACTTGAGTCAATAATCTCATAAGTTCCATCTGTTAAATAAATTTCTAATATTAAATTATTATTATAATATACATTAGCTGTTCCATCTTCAACGTTACTAGCATCTAATATGTAATTCATACTAAAATAACCGATAATTGAAGCTACCGTTAAAAAAACAATTAATATAATATCATTTCGTTTCATCAAATCACCACTTTACTTGTGTTTACAGTATATCATAAGTGACTAATAATTATATATAAAATAAGTTTTATATGCATTCTAGTTTGTATAAATTACAATTTACATAAATACTAAAAATAATAGTTCGCAAGTAAACTACCGTTTTAACGGCTTTGTGCTTAAATAGTCTATTTTATAGTTGGTGAGCGAACTACTTTAAACGGCTAAAGCTAGTGCTTTAAGCCGTTTTTTTTATTGACAATTAATTTAAAAACATTTATAATAATAAAGGAGTAAAACAAAAAATTATAGGAGGAAACAAAATGAAAAAAGTATTATTTTTATTTGTCGCGTTCGCACTAGTATTTTCATTAGCAGCATGTGGGGATGATGACGTAGCGTTACCAAATGTTGGTGATGTAGACATGGACAATATTGACGATTATCTATTTAGAGATGACGCTCAATACATCGATTTAAGAAACTTTGATGACAAAATGCAAACTGGTTATATTTCAGGATTCGAAATGATTCCATTCTTCGATTATCTTGAAAGTGCTGATGTTGTATTAAGAAATGGTGACTGGACATTCTCAGATGATGAAGTTCTTAGCCAAAGTGCAATCGAAGGATTATTTGATATGGACAAAGCAATTTTCTTAATGTGCGGTAGTGGAACTAGAGCAGGTTATGTTAAAACGCTTCTTGAAAGTTTAGGATATACAAATGTTTATAACGTTGGTGGAATCGCTGACTACACTGGAACTAATATGGTTCTTGGTGATGGTTCATACAACTTAGAAGTAACACCTAGTGGAGCTTACACTCCTGGTACATACTTCGCAATGGATGAAGCATCATTACATATGGTTACAATCGTAATCAATATGTCAGGTGGAATTAGCGCTGTATTCTTTGATGCTGTTAACAGTACTGTTGTAGATGGTGTAATTACTTCTTCAACTACTAAACAAGCTCTTGGTGATGCATACAATATGGTAGCATATGGTGGAGCAAATCAAGAATGGTATATGCAAGCAAACGAACTTGGAGATGCAATTGTTGCTAACCAAGGTTGGAATACTGGATGGACAATCGTAGATGGTGATTTTGATGTAACTGATCAAGACGTTATTGATGATGTTGCTGGTGTTACTGTTGGTGTTGACGCATTCATGGCAGCTTATGAAGCAGCTATCTTATTAGCTACTCCTGCAAGTTAATTAAATAAACAAATAAGTAAATTTAAAGCGACCTTCTCAGGTCGCTTTTTTTGTATCTAAGGATCACTATATTACATATGAACAGTTCGTTCATAACTTTCAACAAAGTTAAAAATATCTCTAACTTTTTGCATACTTAATTTATTAAGTTCACTATGGTTGAAAAAAGAATTAAAATTGCCAGAGTTTATTTTAAGGCTATTATATATTTTATAGTCTGATATGTCTTTTTTATTTTTCATTTTAATAATTTTATTTCTATACATTTCTTTACGATCTAATTCTCTTGAATATGTATTTTTTTCTACCAAATAACTATTATATACTTTTCTTAATGACTCATGAACCATGTCACTTAAAAGATAGTCCCTTAAATCTTGATTGTTAATATCTGTTTCAATTATAGAAACCCGTTTTAAATATACTGATTTAGGGAATTTTTGTTCAAGATAATCTCTTTTTTCTTTATCTAATAATAATAATAATGAAAATACATCTATAATTCTAGGATTTACATGTGCTTCTTTTTCAAGTCTAAATATACTAAGTGAATTACTTAAACTTAATTCTTTTGTGTATTCTTTTAGAAAACCTTCAAACGTTAATTCTCTCATGAAATCACCTCTTATACTTTTTAACATATACATCATATAAGTATTTAAATTCTCTTGCTCTGAAATCACTCATTTTAAATTCGATAACTTCAAAATAACATATTTCTAATTTATTCCAATCAATCATATTAAGAACAAGTTTATTTTTTATATCTAAAATATCCCGCTCCCGTGATGCATCAATTTCTGATACTACAATATCTTCCAAAGATAATTTGTAAAAGTTTATGGATTTTGTACCTATATTTATTTTTTCTTTTCTTTGAGAGTAGTTGTATGGGAAAGAATTTAAGTAAGCAGTTGATGCTTTGTTTAAGCAATAATCTCTCATGATATTTGCAATTTCACTAGAAGCACTTATTACATCAATATCCAATGTTCCTCTAGGAATAAGATCTTCCAACATTAAAACTGAACTTCCAACCAAGATACATGTGAATTTAAAATCGTTATCAAACTTTAAAAATACTTCTTCATCAAGCGCAACCAATTTAGTATATATATCATCTTTTTTCATATAATACCCCCTTAATAATTTATAATTAATAGTATTAATATATCTTTATTCTATTTTAATATTTCATAGTTGTCAATAAAAAAACGTTCTGGAATTCCAGAAC